>NZ_JAKRMO010000035.1:0-43757 GCF_022346485.1 Brachybacterium sp. ACRRE
GCAGTGGGAGGGGGAGTGCGCAGCGGGATGGGGCGGGTGCCCGCTCGACGTCGAGCCGGCAGGTCGACTCTAGAACAGTCCTGGTCGCGATGGGGTCGTGACCGGCCGACCGTGACCGCTTCGTGACGGCGTCCGCCCGGTCCGCGGGCCGACGCCCTCCCCGCTCCGCGGGCTCCGGCAGGGACCGCCCACGGCTCCGCGCAGGGGCCGCCGGCCACGTAGCATGAGGTGGTCCAGCGCGCCCGAATCCTCCCCCACGGGCCCATCACAGAGGGAGTCCGAGATGTCCCAGTACACAGGTGTGGCGGTCAGCCCCGGCCGCGTCGTCGGCACGGTCCGGACGATGGCGCCGCCGGTCGCGGAGCCGCCCGTCGGCGAGAAGATCCCCGAGGGCGCGGACCCGCAGGCCGAGGCCGCACGCATCGCCGAGGCCGCCGCGAGCGTGCAGAAGGCGCTCACGCACCGCGCCGAGCACGCCCCGGGTGATGGGAAGGCCGTGCTCGAGGCGACCGCGCAGATGGCCGCCGACCCCTCCCTCACCCAGACCGCGCAGGGCTTCGTGCTGGCCGGCGGCGCCTCCGCGGCGCGCGCCGTGTGGGAGGCCGGCGACCAGGTCGCCTCGATGCTCGAGGGCCTCGGCGGATACATGGCCGAGCGCGCGGCCGACGTGAAGGACGTGCGCGGCCGGATCGTCGCCGAGCTGCGCGGCGAGCAGGCCCCCGGCATCCCCGATGTCGAGGAGCCCTTCGTGCTCACCGCGACCGATCTCGCCCCTGCGGACACCGCGACCCTCGACCCCGCGCTGGTGATGGCCCTGGTGACCTCCGACGGCGGGCCGCAGTCGCACACCGCGATCCTCGCGCGTCAGCTGGGCCTGCCCGCGATCGTCGCCGCCAAGGGCGTGCTCGACATCGCCGACGGCACCGAGGTGTTCGTCGACGCCGGCTTCGGCACCATCACCGACGACGTCACCGACGAGCACCGGCGCTTCGCGGAGGCCTGGACCGAGCTGCAGAAGAACCCGCTGACCTACGAGGGCGGCGGGATCGAGCTCACCGACGGCACCCGCATGCAGCTGCTGGCCAACATCGGCGGCGCGAAGGACGCGAAGGCCGCAGCCGCGGCGCACGCCGACGGCGTGGGCCTGTTCCGCACCGAGTTCCTGTTCCTGGACCGCGAGGACGAGCCCACCGTCGAGGAGCAGACGACGGCCTATCTCGAGGCCTTCGCGTCGTTCCCCGGGAAGAAGGTCGTGGTGCGCACGATCGACGCGGGCGCCGACAAGCCCCTGCCCTTCCTCACCGACACCGACGAGCCGAACCCCGCGCTCGGCGTGCGCGCCTACCGCACCTCGTGGGAGAAGCGCTCGGTGCTGACCAACCAGCTCGACGCCATCTCCGCCGCCGCGAAGCAGAGCGACGCGAAGGTGTGGGTGATGGCCCCGATGATCTCGACCACCGAGGACACCGAGGACTTCGTGGGCCTGTGCCGCGAGCGCGACCTCGCGCCGGCCGGGATCATGGTCGAGACGCCCTCGGCCGCGGTCACCGCGGACCGGCAGCTCGCGGCCTGCGACTTCGCCTCGATCGGCACCAACGACCTCACCCAGTACACGATGGCCGCCGACCGCATGCTCGGCACCCTCGCGCACCTGAACAACCCGTGGCAGCCCGCGGTCCTCACCCTCGTGAAGGCCACCTGCGACGGCGCCCGCGCGGCGGGCGGCGACCCCGAGGCCTTCGGCGAGAGCGCCGCGAAGCCCGTGGGCGTGTGCGGCGAGGCCGCGGGCGACCCGGGTCTCGCGGTGGTGCTCGTGGGCCTGGGCGTCAACAGCCTCTCGATGACCCCGCGCTCCCTGCCCGCGGTCGCGAAGGTGCTCTCCACGGTCTCCCTCGAGCAGGCGCAGCAGCTCGCCGCCGCCGCCGTCGCCGCGCGCACCGCGGACGACGCCCGCGACGCCGTCCGCGCCGGCCTTCCGATCCTGGGAGAGCTCGGCCTCTGACGCGGGCTCGTCGCTCGCAGCGCGCCCGGGAGGGCGACGACATGAGGGCCACGAACCAGGATCGGTGAGATCCGGTTCGTGGCCCTCATGTCGTGCGGGTCCACGGTCCGACGGGCGTCGGCCCGCCGCGGATCACTCCTCGGCGTCGAGGTCCTTCTCGAGGAGCGCGGCGAGGGCCGCGACGGACTCGTCGGCGCCGTCGCCCTCGGCGCGCAGGGTCACCTCGTCGCCGTGGCCGGCGCCGAGGGTCATGAGCATGAGGATGCTCGACGCCTGGACGGCGTTGCCGCCGGCCTTCTCGATGGTGACGGTCGCGGGCTGCTCGCCGGCGGCCTTCGAGAAGATGGCCGCCGGGCGCGCGTGGAGCCCGGAGGCGCTGGCGATGGTGACGGTGCGCTCTGCCATGGTTCAGCCTTTCGATGGACCGCCGCTCGAGGCGACGGCGCGGGGCGCGGGCGGGTCTGCCCGCGCTCTGGGTCGGGAGTACTCAGGGACGATATCGGACGCCGATGGGCGGTGTCCTGGAGGCGGACGCCCGCTGGACGCCCACGGGGCGCCGTCGGGATCGCCCGCCTGGTCAGAGCGCGGACTGCCGCTCGGCGATCCTCTCCTTGACCTGTGAGTGCAGCGGGTGCTCGGGGTCGAGCCCGGTGATCTCGGCGGTCGCGCCGTCGGCGTCCTCGGTGCGCAGGATCTCCTGCAGCCGGTCCGCCTCCTCGTCGCCCTCCGGGGTGAAGGCGAGCGCGGCGGAGAAGGAGTCCAGGAGCCCCTGGGCGGCCATGTCGCGCTCGGCGAGCTCGGCGGCGGGGCCGACGATGCGGTCGTGCCGGGAGAGCTTGCGCAGGGGCGCGCGGCCCACGCGCTCGACGGGATCGGGCAGGGCGCGGTTGTGGAAGCGCCCGAGCACCTTGGTCGCGTAGTCCTGCTGCGTCTGCGCATCGAAGCCGTGCTTGGCGATGAGCAGCTCGGAGGTCTCCGCGAGCACCTCGCGGACCTTGGCCTCGACGGCCGGGTCCTCGATGGCGTCGGCGATGGTCGCGTGACCGGCTCTCCAGCCGTGCCACGCGGTGGTGGCGTGGCCGGTGTTCACCGTGAACAGCTTCCGCTCGATGTACGGGGCGAGGTCGTCCACCCAGGTCACGCCCGGGATGTCGGGCACGTCGCCGCCGAAGGGCGTGCGGTCCACGGCCCACTCGTGGAAGTCCTCGACGGTGACGTCGAGGCCCGCGGCGGGGTCCTGGACGGGCACGATCCGGTCCACGGCGGTGTTCGCGAACAGCGCCTTGGCGTCGAGGTCGTCGCCCTCGTAGTTCTTCCGGATCTCCTCCTCGAGGGTGTCCGTCGCGTTGATCGCGTTCTCGCAGGCCATCACGGCGACGCGGGGTGTGTCGGCCGCTCGCGCGGCGATCCCGGCGGCGATCGCCGGCGCGACGAACCGCAGGATGTGCACGCCCACGGCCGTGGTGACCACGTCGGCGGAGGCGATCTCACCGGTGAGGGTCTCGAGGTCCTTTCCGGAGTTGACGGCGCGGAAGCCGTCGACGACGGTCTCCGTCGGGTGCTGGCCGACGGTCCGCACGGTGTAGGAGTCCGCGGCGTCGAGGGAATCGATGAGGGCGTCGGCGACGTCGGCGAAGACGACCTCGTACTCGGCCTCGTGGAGGAGCAGCCCCACGAAGCCGCGGCCGATGTTGCCGGCGCCGAAATGCACTGCCTTCTTGGCCATATCGGATCAGTCCTTGTCCTCGGAGAAGATGTCCAGGATCTCCTGCGCGGTGGTGGCCTTCTCGAGGCGCTCCACCTGCGCGGGGTCGGAGAACGTCATGGCGACGTTCTGCAGCAGGGCGAGGTGCTCGTTGCCCACGCCCGCGATGCCCACGACGAAGGCCACGGGGTTGCCGTTCCAATCGATCCCGTTCGGGTAGCGCACGAACGACATGGCCGAGCGGGAGATCGACTCCTTCGCCTCGTTCGTGCCGTGGGGGATCGCCAGTCCGTTGCCCATGAACGTCGAGACGGTCGCCTCGCGATCGTGCATCGCGCTCACGTACTCGGTGTCGACCGCGCCGGCGCGGACCAGCAGGCCGCCGGCCTCGTCGATCGCGGCGTCCGCGGATCCGGCGCTGCCGTCGAGCACGATCGAGGACGCCGAGAGGATCTCGGGGCCCTGATCGGCCGATGCGGCTCCGGCCGACGCGGCATCGGTCGACGACGTCTCCTGGGCGGGCTCGGCGCGGTGCGTGTTCGCGGAGGCCGCTGCGGCACCCGCGCCGGCCCCCGCCGCTGTTCCGGCCCCGGCCGCGGCGACGGCACCGCCGGTGCCGGCGCCCTCGGCAGTCCCGGTGGAGCCGCCGTCGGCCACGGCCTGATCAGCGGCGGAGTCGTCGGCCGACGCGGCATCGGGGTTGTTGCGCTGCTCGACGAGCTCGACGACCTCGTCGTAGCGCGGCGAGTTCATGAACTGGTCGACGCTCACCTGGATCGCCGAGCCGGTGCGCTGGCGGGCGCGGTCGGTGAGCTCCTTCTGCGTCACCACCACGTCCCACTCGTCGTTCAGGCTCGAGATCGCCTTGTTGGTGACCTCGACGTCGTCGAAGCCCGCGGCGCGCACCTTCTTGCGCAGCACCGTCGCGCCCATCGCCGAGGACCCCATGCCCGCGTCGCACGCGAACACGATCCGCTGGATCGGGCCGGTGTGCGAGGAGCCGTCGGCAGCCGCCGCGGCACCGGCCGCGCCGCCCGCCGCCGCACCGCCGGTGAGGGCACCTGCGACGGAGGACTTCTTGCCCTTCATCTGCTCCATCTTCGCGGTGGCCGAGGCGATGTCGCCGTCGTCCTGCTTGCCGATCTTCAGGAAGATCATGGAGAGCACGAAGCTCACCGCTGCCGCACCCAGCACTGCAAGGGAGATGCCCAGATAGGAGTCGCGCGCGGCCACGCCGAAGATCGCGAAGATCGAGCCCGGAGATGCGGGCGCGATGAGCCCGGTGCCGAAGGCCACGTTGATCGCGACGCCGGTCATGCCGCCGCCGATGGCAGCGAGGATCAGGATCGGCTTCATGAGCACGTACGGGAAGTAGATCTCGTGGATGCCGCCGAAGAACTGGATGAGGGCGGCGCCGGGGGCCGAAGCGCGCGCGGCGCCCCGGCCGAAGAAGGTGTACGCCAGCAGGATGCCGACGCCCGGGCCGGGGTTCGCCTCGAGGAGGAACAGGACCGACTTGCCGCTCTGCGAGGCCTGCGAGAGCCCCAGCGGGGTCAGCACGCCGTGGTTGATCGCATTGTTCAGGAAGAAGACCTTCGCGGGCTCGATGAGGATCGACACGAGCGGGAGGAGATGCGCGTGCACCAGGGCCTCGACGCCGCTGGAGAGCAGGCTCATCAGGCCGTTGACGAGCGGAGCCAGTCCGAAGAAGCCGATCACCAGCATGATGAAGCCGAAGATGCCGGCCGAGAACATGTTCACGAGCATCTCGAAGCCAGCGGGGATGTGGTCCTGCCACAGCCGGTCGAGCTTCTTCATGAGCCATGCGGCGAGCGGTGCCATGATCATCGCGCCGATGAACATGTGGACCTGGCCCAGCTCGGTGTAGTCGGCGGCGTCCTTGCCGGCGGCCACCCACTGCTTGAGCATCTCGGCGTTGTCCTGGGCGATCAGCCAGTCGGAGCCGGCGATCACGCCCATGGTCGCGATGACGCCCACGACCGCGCCGCGCGCCTCGTAGACCATCCGTCCGCCGGTGTTCGCGATGAGCAGCGGCAGCAGATAGTGGATCATCGGCGTCGTCGCGCTCTCGAGAGCGGCGTTCGGGGTCCACCCGTCAGCGATGAAGAACGCGGTGAGGATGCCCCAGGCGATGAGCGCCGGGATGTTCGGCATCACCATGTTCGACAGCGAGGTGCCGACCTTCTGCAGGGCCACGCGCGGGCTGAAACCGCTCTTGGCCTCGGTTGTTGTAGTCATGACTGTCCTCATCGACGCCCCGGGGCGGGAAAGGTCGCAACCCGGGTGGGCGGAGCGGCGTGCCGGTGGAACGCCGAGGCCGACGCGGAGGATGTCCGCCGGTCTGCCTGGATTCTAGGACGGTCAGCGGTCCTGCAGGGAGCCGGTGCGCTCGTCCGACGCGATGTCGGCGTCATCAGGCGCCGTCTCCTGGTCGTGCGGGAACACGAATCGCCCATAGGTGAGATATCGGAAGGTGGTCGAGACCACCTGTCCGACGAGCGTGCCGGAGACGTTGTCGGCGAGGGCGGAGTCCAGGCCCAGCACGTACCGCGAGAAGCCCAGGCAGGCGAGCTGCAGGGCGGAGGCCAGCACGTTGAGGCCCACGAACACGAGGATCGAGCGGGCGGTGCGCGGGCTCGGCCGGTCGCGGTAGGTCCAGAGCCGATTGCCCAGGTAGGTGAGGGACGAGGCCGCCACGATCGTGAGCACCTTCGCGCTGATCGGATGCGCGTGCAGCAGCCCGTGCCCCCAGCCGCTCGCGGGGGACCAGAAGACGAGCAGGTTGTAGAGGACGGCGTCGAACAGGAAGACGAGGCCGCCCACGGTGAGGAACTTCAGGCTCGGACCCAGATGGCGGGCCCAGAGCCCGTCCGATGCTGATCCGGGCACCCCCGCACACTATCGGCCCGGGTCGTAGAGTGGGCGATCGCCCGTTCCCCGTCGGCCGCATCGCACACCGCCGCCGACCCCAGCTCCCGGAGGTCCCCATGGTCCACGTCGCCCTCGCCATCGCCGGCTCCGAGGCCACAGGGGGCGCGGGCGCGCAGACCGACATCAAGACCTTCCACCAGCTCGGGGTCTTCGGCAGCGTGGCCCTGACCTGCATCGTGAGCTTCGATCCGCAGGACGGCTGGGCGCACCGCTTCGTGCCGATCGACCCGGGGACGATCGCCGACCAGATCGAGTCGAGCACCGCCGTCCACGAGATCGACGCCGTGAAGCTCGGCATGCTCGGCACCCCGGGCACGATCGACGTGGTCGCGGGCGCCCTCGCCGAGCACGACTTCCCGCACGTGGTGCTGGACCCCGTGATGATCTGCAAGGAGGGCGAGGGCGACACCCCCGCCCGCGCCACGGACGACGCGCTGATGGCGAAGATCCTGCCGCGCGCCACCTTTGTCACCCCGAACCTGGGGGAGACCCGGATCCTCGCGGGCACGGGCCCCCTCGAGTCCCTCGAGGACCTCACCGCCGCCGCGCGCGCGATCCACGAGCGCTGGGGCGTGACCGTGCTCGCCAAGGGCGGCGTCGAGCTCGCCGGCGAGGACGCCGTCGACGTCTTCGTCGACGAGGAGCGCGAGGTGGTGCTGCGCAGCCCGAAGATCGGGGAGCACCGCGTCTCCGGCGCCGGCTGCACGCTCGCGGCGGCCGTCACCGCCGAGCTCGCGAAGGGCGCCGACGCGCTCGACGCGGCGCGCACCGCGAAGCGTGTGGTCACCAGCGCGATCGAGCACCGCCAGCACGGCCGCGCTCCGTTCGACGCCGTCTACCAGGGCTTCTACCGGGGCTGATCCGGGGGCCGAGTCGACAGGCCGGGTCGACAGGCCCGGTCGACGGGCCCGTCGCTCAGGCGAAGGCCGCGGTGCGCGCGAACAGGCCGGGCACCCCGCCCGAGTGCAGCAGCACGACCGTCTGCCCGGGGCCGAGCTCGCCGCTGCGGATCCGTTCCACGAGCCCTGCCGCAGCCTTGCCCGTGTAGACCGGATCGAGCACCAGGCCCTCGGTGCCCGCGAACAGCCGCAGCGCCTCGACCATGCCGGGCGTGGGCAGCGCGTACCCGGGGCCGACGAAGTCCCCGAGCCCCACGATCCTCTCCCGCGGAACCTCCGGCAGTCCCAGGAGCTGCGTGACCTCTCGGGCGAGTCCCACGATCTTCGGCTCCTGCTCCTCGCGCGAGCGGCTCACGTTGATGCCGACCACGTCGATCCCGCTGCCCGCGGCGTGCAGACCGGCGACCAGTCCCGCCTGCATCCCGGCGGAGCCGCTCGGCGTCACGATCTCGTCGACCTCGAGCCCTGCCTCGTCGAACTGGCGCAGCAGCTCGTCGGCCGCATCCACGTACCCGAGCGCGCCCAGGGCGTTGGAGCCGCCGATCGGGATCACGTAGGGGCGGGCGCCTCTCGCCTCGAGCTCCCGGGCGATCTCCTCCATGCGGACGCCGAGGTCGGCGCCGTGCGGGTGCACCTCCACGGCCTCCGCCCCCAGGAGGTCGAAGAGGAAGCGGTTGCCCGTGTCCTCGGGCGGATTCCCGCCCGGGACGGCCGCGCCGTCGGCCCCCAGGTCCTCCTCGAGCACGAGATGGCAGGCGAGGCCCTCGACGCGGGAGGCGGCCAGGGTGAGCCGGCAGTGGTTGGACTGCACGCCGCCCGCCGTGACCAGGCAGTCGGCGCCGCGGGCAAGGGCGTCGGCCATGAGGAACTCGAGCTTGCGGGTCTTGTTCCCGCCCAGGGCGAGGCCCAGCAGGTCGTCGCGCTTGACCCAGATCTGCGGCCCGCCGAGCTCGGCGCTGAGCCGCTCCAGGTGCTGCAGCGGCGTGGGGCCGTCGGTGTACCGGCGGCGGGGGAGGGCGGTGAGGTCCATGGTCACTCCGTTCGGGTCGCGGCGAGGCCCACCGGGGCGGGCTCGGCATCGTCGTGCTCGTCGGGCTGGTCCATCCAGTCCTTCCCGTCGAGCACCCGCGCCACGAGCATGCTGCTCGCCTGGTCTCCCACGGCGTTCACGGTGGTCGCCGGCGGGTCGATGACGGTGCCGATGATCTGGATGATCGGCAGCGCCGCAGCGGGGAAGCCGTAGAGCGTGATGATCATCAGCTCGCCGATGAAGCCGCCCGAGGGGATCCCGGCCATCACCATGCCCGAGAGCAGGGCGACGGCGATCGCGATGAGGATGTGCGAGGGCGTGAAGAAGTCCCGCTGGAACACCGCGAACAGGAAGGCGATCTTGAGGATCGCGCTCAGCGAGGAGCCCTCCATGTGGATCGTCGCGCCGATCGGGATGATCGTCTCGCGCACGTCCCGCGGCACGCCGATCCTCTCGCCCGCGCGCAGGTTCGCGGGGATCGCCGCGACCGACGAGGAGGTGCCGAGCGAGACCGCCGTGGGCTCCAGGACGTGCGACCAGAACCGCGCCGCGCCGCGCCTGCCCCCGGCGAGGAAGGAGTAGAGCGTGAAGGCGAGCAGGAAGTAGAGGATCGCGACGGGGTAGTAGACGAGGAAGGCGCGCAGGTAGTCGCCCACGAGCTGCGCGCCCAGCTCCCCGATGAGCGCCGCGAAGTAGGCGCCCAGCCCGATCGGGGCGTAGTACATGATGATCGAGGTGAACTTCAGGAACACCTCGGAGCCGGAGCTCAGGAACCGCGAGAACGGCGCGCCCTTCTCCCCGATGCTCGAGGTCGCGATCCCGACGAGCACCGCGAAGACGATGAGCGCGAGCATGTGCTCGGACGAGAGGATCTTCGAGAAGTCGTCGACCACGAAGGTCTGCACGAGCTGATCGCCGATCGAGCCGACGTCCTCCGTCTTCTCGGGCTGGGTGAGCTCGACCTGCACGCCGTCGGTGGGGCGGAAGATCCCGAGCGCCGCGATCATCAGCAGCGAGGCGATGATGCCGGTCACGGCGAAGATCGCGAGCATCGCGCCGAGGATCTTCCCGAGCCGCTTGACGGAGGACATGCCCGCGACCGCAGAGGCGATCGAGAAGAACACGAGCGGCACGACGAGCGTGAACATCATGTTCACGAACAGCGTGCCGAAGGGCTTCAGCACGCTCGCGCGCTCTCCGAGCACGAGGCCCACGACCGCGCCGATGACGACGCCCGTGAGGATGGCCAGGGGGAAGCGGTAGCTGCGCAGCAGCCGTCGGGCCCGTGAGGGCGGGGCCGACGGCGGGGTCGCGGCGGTGCGGGGATCAGGGGAGGGCACGCTGTCATCCTTCCGGGCCCTGCGGACCCTCTCGGCTTCCCGCACCGTATCGGACCCGCGCACGGGTCCGTCGCCGGTCGGCCGACCGTCTCCCGACCCTCTCCCGGCCGTCAGCCGTCCTGCACCTCGTCGAGGTCCGAGCGCGCCGTGTTGACGAGCTCGACGTCGATGTCCGTGACCGCGGCCATCCACTTCGCGAACGAGTGGTCGCCGCGCTCGCGCAGCTGCCGGTGCAGCTCGGTGCCCAGCTCCCGCCGGATGCCCGCGTACACGGGCGAGGTGAACACGTTGGTCATCTCCGAGGGGTCGCTGCGCAGGTCGTAGAGCTCGTTGATTGACTCGGGGGAGACCACCAGCTTGAAGTCCCGGGTGCGCAGCATCCGCTGCTGCAGGGGGAAGTGGTGGCCGTGGAACTCGCAGACGATGTCCCGGCGCCAGTCGGCCACCTCCTCGCCCCGGGTGAGGTCGACGATCGAGCGGCCGTCGAGCTCGTCGGGCGCGTCGACGCCGGCGATCTCGAGGACCGTCGCGGGGAGGTCGAGCAGGGAGACGAAGGCGTCGGAGCGGCCGACGGTCGAGACCCCGGGGATGTGCGCGATGAACGGGACGTTGTAGATGTCGTCGTACATCGCCGGGCCCTTGTCGTTCATCCGGTGGGCTCCGGTGAACTCCCCGTGGTCCGCCGTGAACAGCACGGCCGTGTCGTCCAGGACGCCGAGCTCCCGCGCCGCATCGAGGATGCGCCCGATCTCGTGGTCGATCATCGCCACGTACCCCCAGTACACGGCGATCAGCTTGCGCCACTGGTCCGGCGAGAAGGAGGACGTCGACCAGTAGGTCGCGTAGTTCTGCTGGACCGGGGGCTTGCCGATGAGGGAGTCGCCGAAGCTCTCCGGCAGCGTGACGTCGTCCGGGTCGATGAGGTCGAACCACTCGTCGGGCAGGAAGTAGGGCAGGTGCGGGCCGAAGAAGTGCACGTCCAGGCTGAACGGCTTCCCGTGCTGCCTCCAGTCGGCCGCGTACTCGCGCAGCCGGGCGATGGCCCGATCCGCGAGGAAACGCTCGAAGGTCGCCTCCTCCGGCTGGTCGAGGCGCGCGGCGAGCACGTGGCCGGGCCGGTCGCCCGGGAGGGTCCCGCGCCAGAGGTCGTGCGCGCGCACGGGCGGATGCCCGTTCTCCTCGAGCCAGGCCACGTACTCCTCGTTGCCGACGGGGTTCTCGGCGCCCCAGAAGGAGTCGTCGTCCATGCCGAAGCAGTCGGGGAGATTCGGGCCCACGTGGTACTTCCCGACCAGGCCGACGTTGTATCCGTGGTCGCGCAGCGCCTGCGTGTACGTCCAGGCGCTGGGGTCCAGGGCCGTCGAGTACGCGATGTTCCACTCGGGGTTCGCGAGCACCTGGTGGGTCACGGGATGCTTCCCGGTGAGCAGGGAGGCGCGGGCCGGGGTGCAGATCGCGGTGGGCGTGAACGCATGGGTGAAGGCGAAGCCCTCCTCGCCCAGACGGTCCAGATGCGGCGTGCGCGCGTGGGGATTGCCCAGGCAGCCGATCGTGTCCACCCGGTGCTGATCGGTCATGATCACCAGGGCGTTGCGGACGTTCTCCGGGATGCGGCGCTCCGTGCGGGTGGTGCTCATCGGGCGACCTCCTCCATGTCCTCGAGCTGACGTCCGCCGGTCTCGTGCAGGAAGCGCGCCGTGAAGGCGACCGCGAGCACGCCGAACGCGCAGTAGATCCAGTAGGTGCCGGCGGGGGACCAGGCGACCAGGTAGGGGAACAGCAGCACGACCATGAAGTTCACGAAGAAGTCCGCTCCGGAGGCGATGGACATGGCGCCGCCGCGGATCTTGTTCGGGAACATCTCGCCCATGACGATCGAGAAGATCGGACCCCACGAGGAGGTGAAGCCGAGCAGGAAGCAGCACAGGGCGGCGACGGCGAGGAACCCGAGCACGGGGCTGCCGGAGATGTCGTGCACGCCGTCGACCACGGGGGCGACGGTGAACACGGTGGCGACCACGGCCAGGGACAGGAAGATCAGGGTGCCGCCGGCGATGAGCATGCGCTTGCGGCCCACGCGGTCGACCAGCAGGATCCCCGTGGTGACGCCGATGATCTTGAACAGGGTGAGGATCAGCGTCTGCTGGAGGGCCGAGTCCTCGGAGAAGCCGACGGCCTCGAAGAGCGTGTTGGAGTAGAAGAAGATGCCGTTGGTGCCGGTCAGCTGCTGGAAGGCGGCGATCGCGACGCCCACCATCACGAGCCCGCGCCAGTGGGAGCGCAGGATCGCGAGGATCCCCAGCTTCTCCATGCTCTCGCCGAGCGAGCGGCGGATCTCGGCGACGCGCCCCTCGGGCCGCTGGTCGCCGGTGACGCGGCGCAGGACGGCGGCCGCCTCCTCGTCGCGGCCCCGCGAGACCAGCCAGCGCGGGGACTCGGGGATGCGGGCCGTGAACACGATGTAGAAGATCGCCGGGATCAGCAGGCACAGGAACATCCACTGCCAGGCCTTGAGGCCGAGGGCGAGCTCCGTGGTGGAGGCGCCGGCTGCCGAGGTCACGGCGACGTTGATGACGCCGGCCAGGAAGAGGCCCAGGATGATCGCGAGCTGGCGGAAGGCGATCAGGCGGCCGCGGATCTTCGCGGGCGCGATCTCGGCGACGTAGCCGGGGGCGACGGTGGTCGCGGCGCCGAAGCCGATCCCGCCGATGATCCGGCACAGGAGCAGGAACAGGAAGCCGCCGAGCCACGGGCTGAACGCGCCCAGGATCGCCTCGAACAGCAGGCAGGGCCCGACGAGCACGAGCACCGTGCGGCGGCCGATGCGGTCGGACAGGCGGCCGGCGAAGAGGGCGCCGATGAGGCCGCCGAGGATGCCGGTCGCCCCGGCGAGGCCCTTCGCGAAGGCGCCGAGCTCGAACTCGGTGCCGACGGCGCTGATGGCGCCGTTGAGGACCATGCCCTCGAAGCCGTAGAAGAACGGGCCGAGGGTCGCGATGAGGGCGAGTGAGGTCGCGTAGCGCTGGGCGCTGCGCACGGTGGGGGAGAGCGGCGTCGTCGCCGCGCTGCCTGTCGAGGTCATCGTGTCTCCTGGTGCGTGGGGGTCCGGTCGATGGTGGTGGGGTCGAGGTGCTGCCGCTCGCACTCGCGCACGAGCTCGCGCTCGGTGGTCTCGAGCCAGCCGATGAAGAGCGAGGTGGACTGCCAGCCGCGGTCGTGCGTCAGCGCATCGATGCGGGTGAGCCAGTCGCGGTCGATCTCGGGGATCGGCTGCGCCCCCTCGCTGGGGAGCACGGGATCCTGCTCGGCCGCGCGCTGACGGCGCCGGAAGTCGAGCTCGGTGCGGACGATCGCGAGGGCGTACTGGGGCCCGAGCTGGCCCGCGAAGCTCAGGCGCTTGGTGAACTCGGGGGACATCGGCCGCTCGTCGGGCCGGTGCTCGGAGGCCGCCCACTGCTCGAGCGCCTCGACGCCCGCGGGGGTCAGGCTGTAGACGGTGGCGGCGGGGGCGTTCTCGCGGGGCTCGACGCGGGTGGAGACCCAGCCCCGGGACTCGATGTCGGTGAGCGCTCGATAGACCGGGGTCATGCTCGTGCCGCGGCCCAGCCAGCGCCCGTCGGTGCGCAGCCACTTGCCGAGGTCGTATCCGCTCGCAGGGCCCCGGGCGAGCAGCCCGAGGATCGTGAAGTCCGGCATCCGATGCTCCGCTCTGAGTTCCGGTTCTGGGGCTCGTTCCCCATGGTGCTATCACCAGTGTGAAGAGAGACTAGAGGCGGAACGTGGGGCAGTCAAGGGCTGAACGCGAAGTAACTAGTTTCAGTGGTGATAGCGGACCGCTCGCCGTCCCGGCTCGGTGCGAGCCGGGGAGCGGTGCCCCGTCGGTCTGCGGGACCCGCGTGCCGCGCCCCGTGGGCGCGCCCGCGGTCGTTCACGGGTGTGCATCCGCGTGGACAGAATGCCCGGATCAGGGAATGCTTCCGGCATGAGCGAACACAGCCCGGGCAGCCCGTCGGGCGCCGAGCCCGTGATCTCGGTGCGCGGCGTCGACAAGCACTTCGGGGACTTCCAGGCCCTGAAGGACATCGATCTCGACATCCGCCGCGGCGAGGTCGTCGCGCTCATCGGGGCCTCCGGCTCGGGCAAGTCCACGCTGTGCCGCTGCATCAATCGTCTGGAGACGATCAGCGCAGGCGAGATCCTCATCGACGGCGAGCCCCTCCCGGAGGAGGGGCGGGACCTCGCGCGCCTGCGCAGCGACGTCGGCATGGTCTTCCAGTCCTTCAACCTCTTCCCCCACCTGCGCGCGGTCGACAACGTGACCCTCGGGCCGACGAAGGTCCGCGGGGTCTCGAAGGCCGAGGCCACGAAGGAGGCGATGGACCTGCTGGCCCGCGTGGGCCTCACGGGCAAGGAGCACAGCCTGCCGGCGGCGCTCTCGGGCGGCCAGCAGCAGCGCGTCGCGATCGCCCGCGCGCTCGCCATGAAGCCCAAGGCCATGCTCTTCGACGAGCCCACCTCGGCCCTGGACCCGGAGGTGATCAACGAGGTCCTCGACGTGATGACCGAGCTCGCCGAGGCCGGCATGACGATGCTCGTGGTCACCCACGAGATGGGCTTCGCCCGCCGGGTCTGCGACCGCGTCGTCTTCATGGACGCCGGCGAGATCGTCGAGCAGGGCGAGCCAGAGCAGTTCTTCACCGCCCCCGAGTCCCAGCGCGCCAAGGACTTCCTCTCGAAGATCCTGCCGCACTGATCCCTCGCGCCCGGTCCCTCCATCCCCGATCCCGTTCCCGACGAAGGAGAACCCGATGACCTCCACCAGCTTCCGCCCCGCCCGCCGCGCCGTGGTCGCCGCGGCCGCCGCCCTGCCTCTCGGCGCCGCGCTCGCCGCCTGCTCCTCCGACACCGGCGACGCCCCGTCGCTCGGCGGCGGCAGCGACGACGGCGGCGCGAGCTCGGCCTACGACGGGGTCATCGCGGGCGGTCCCGTCGCCGAGGACGCCGACGTGCAGAAGAGCGCCTGGGCGAAGAAGATCAAGGACGCCGGCAAGCTCACCCGCGGCGGCACCACCGCCAACCAGGTGTTCTCCCTCATCGACCCATCGACCAACAAGGTCACGGGCTTCGATGCGGGCATCACGCAGCTGCTTGCCCGGTACATCCTGGGCGACGGCGGCGAGGAGAAGGTCGACTACGTGGACACCACCGTCGACACCCGCGAGAAGCTCGTCCAGAACAACTCGGTGGACTGCGTGATCGCGACCTACTCGATCACCCCCGAGCGCATGGACCTCATCGACTTCGGCGGGCCCTACTACCTCTCGGGCACCGCCATCCAGGTGCGCACCGAGGACAAGGACTCCATCACCGGGCCCGAGGACCTCACCGGCAAGAAGCTCGTCACCCAGTCGAACTCCACGGGCATCCAGGCCATCGAGGAGCACGTGAAGGACCCCGACGGGAAGCCCGAGACCCTCGCCGACAACGAGTCCTGCGTCGCCGCCCTCAAGCAGAAGCGCGTGGACGCCTACGTGCTCGACCAGGGCGTGCTGCTGGGCAACTCGAAGGCGGACCCGTCGGTCACCGTCGTCGGCAAGCCCTTCACAGAGGACCCCTACGGCATCGGGCTGAACAAGGACTCGGACGCCCTCGACTTCGTCAACGGCTTCCTGAAGGCGATCGAGGACGACGGCACCTGGAAGAAGCTCTACGAGGCCACCATCGGCCAGGTCATCGAGGACGAGACGCCCGAGCCGCCGACCATCGGCGATCTGCCGTCCTGATCCGCGGGGAACCGACAGAGGGCCGACGGAGGAGCGACGGAGGGACGCCATGCAGATCATCCTCGACAACATCCCGCTGCTGCTGCAGGGGATCGGCACCACGATCGCGCTCACGGTGCTGGGGTACGCGTTCGCGCTGGTCCTCGGCACGGCGCTCGCCGTATGCAGGGTCAGCCCGATCCCGCCGCTGCGCTGGGCGGCCACCGTGTACGTGGAGATCTTCCGCAACATCCCGCTGCTGAGCCTGCTGATCCTGCTGGCCTTCGGCCTGCCGGACGCCGGGGTGCTGCTGCCCTACTTCTGGTGCGGCGTCGCGGGGCTGACGCTCTCCGGCGCGGCCTTCGTGTGCGAGAACATCCGCTCGGGCATCAACACCGTCCCGATCGGCCACGCCGAGGCCGCCCGCTCGATCGGGCTGGGCTTCTTCGGGGTGCTGCGCTACGTGGTGCTGCCGCAGGCCTTCCGCACGATGGTGCAGCCGCTCGTGAACGTGTTCATCGCGACCGTCATCGGGTCCTCGCTGTGCGCGGCGATCTCGGTCGTCGAGATCACCTACGTCACCCAGCAGCTGAACATCGCCTCCGCGCAGGCCGTGCTGCTGTTCCTCGTGGCGGGCGCCCTCTACCTCGCGCTCTCGCTCGGAGTCGCCTACCTCGGCCGGCGCGTCGAGAGGGCGGTCGCCCCGGGCGGCGCGCGCCCGCTGCACGCCGCCGACCGACTGCAGGGGGCGGCGCAGGCATGAGCACCACGAGCACCTCGGCCACGCAGGTCCTCTTCGACGCCCCCGGCCCGCGGGGCCGTCGGCGGATCCTGCTGATCTCGATCGTCTCCTCCCTCGCGATCCTCGCGCTGATCGCGCTGGGTCTGTGGCAGTTCCAGCGCAACGGCCAGCTCGCGGCCGACAAGTGGCTGCCCTACCTGCGGCGCGACTACATCGCGTTCCTGGGCAAGGGGCTGATGGGGACGCTCGAGGCGACGGCCGTCGCCGCCGTCATCGCCTTCCCCTTCGGACTCGTCCTGGCCCTGGGACGGATCTCGCGGGCACGGGCCCTCAGCGCGATCTCCGCGGTGTGGATCGAGTTCTTCCGCGGCATCCCCATGCTGCTGGTCGTCTACGCGTTCCTGCTGGCCCTGCCCGCCTACGGCGTGAACCTGCCGCGCTTCTGGATGCTCGTGGTGCCGATGATCCTGGTGAGCTCCGCGAGCACCGCGGAGGTGTTCCGCGCGGGCATCGGGGCGGTGGACCGCGGCCAGGACGAGGCGTCGGCCGCGATCGGCCTCTCCCGCGGCCAGACCATGCGCTACGTGATCCTCCCGCAGGCCGTGCGCCTCGTGCTGCCGAGCCTGATCCTGGCCCTGGTGAGCCTGCTCAAGGACTCGACCCTCGGCTTCGTGGTGAGCTTCAACGAGCTGCAGTTCCAGGGCAAGACGATGGTCTCCATCACGCGCTTCCTGGTGCAGACCTACGTGGTGGTGTCGGTGATCTACATCGTGCTGAACTTCCTGCTCACCAAGGCCGCGGGCCTGCTCGAGCGGCGCATGCGGCGTCGCGCCGCGGAGGGCGGCGGCCGATCCCGCTGATCGTGTCCCGTTCGCACCGGCCACCGCGGTGGCGTAGTGTCGGGCCCGCACGTCTCGAACATCTGTACGACGACCCCCGCGCTGGGAGGCGGCCGTGATCCGATTCGACCACGTCGGGAAGACATATCCCGGCGGCACGACCGCCGTGGAGGACTTCTCCCTCACCATCGACTCCCACGCGAGCGTGGTGCTCGTGGGGACCAGCGGCTCCGGCAAGACCACGCTCATGCGCATGGTGAACCGCATGGTCGACCCGACCTCGGGCCGCGTCCTCATCGACGACGAGGACGTCGCGGGCGTCGACCCCGTGAAGCTGCGCCGCAGCATCGGCTACGTCATGCAGGCCGCCGGGCTGCTCCCGCACCGCACTGTCGCCGAGAACGTCGCGACCGTCCCCCTCCTCGAGGGCGTCTCCCGCCGCCGGTCCCGCTCCCGGGCGCTCGCCCTGCTGGAGATGGTGGGCCTCGACCATCGGCTCGGCGACCGCTATCCCTCGCAGCTCTCGGGCGGGCAGCAGCAGCGCGTGGGCGTCGCCCGGGCACTCGCCTCGGACCCGAACATCCTGCTCATGGACGAGCCCTTCGGCGCCGTCGACCCCATCGTGCGGGCCGAGCTGCAGAAGGAGCTGCTGCGCCTGCAGAGCGAGCTCGGCAAGACCATCCTCTTCGTCACCCACGACATCGACGAGGCCTTCCTCATCGGCGAGCAGGTGGTGATCCTGCGCCCCGGCGGCGAGATCGCCCAGCAGGGGACCCCGGCGGAGATCCTCGCCGATCCGGCCGACGACTTCGTCGAGTCGTTCGTGGGGAGCGGCGTCGGCAAGCGCGCCCTGCACGTGGACGAGGTCGGCGGCCAGCAGGTCGTCCTCGACGCGGGCGACCGCCCCGTCGGCGTCCTGCGCGAGGGATCCCGCTCGTGAGCTGGGTGCTCGCGAACCTCCCGCTGCTGGCCGAGCGCCTGCTCGCCCACCTGGGGCAGTCGATCCCGCCGATCGTGCTGGCCTTCGTGCTCGCGATCCCGATCGCGAAGCTCGCCAATGCCCGCGGCTGGCTGCGCGGCGGGCTCACCGCCGGCGCCGGGCTGCTCTACGCGGTGCCCTCGCTGCCGCTGTTCATCGTGCTGCCGATCATCCTGGGAACCGGCATCCGCTCCACGGTCAACATCATCGTCGCCCTCACGATCTACGGCCTCGCGCTCATGGTGCCCAGCGCCTCCGAGGCCCTGCGCGCGGTCAGCCGCGACACCCTGCAGTCGGCCACCGCGCAGGGCTATGCGCCGCTGGCCCGGTTCCTCCGGGTCGAGCTGCCGCTCGCCGGTCCGGCCCTGGTCGCGGGGCTGCGCGTGGTCGCGGTGAGCACGGTCTCCCTGGTGACCGTGGGCGGCGTGCTCGGCGTGCCGAGCCTGGGCATGCTGTTCATCGACGGGTTCCAGCGCAGCATCACCGCGGAGATCCTCGCCGGCATCGTGCTCACCGCGGCCCTCGCGATCGCCCTGGACCTGCTGATCATGCTCGGTGGCCGCCTCGCGCTGCCCTGGTCCCGCGTGCGCGGGGAGGGGGTCCGATGAGCCAGCTCCTCGAGGCCTTCTCGTGGCTCGCCGACCCCACCCGCTGGTCGGGGGCCGACGGCATCCCCACCCGCCTGCTCGAGCACCTCTGGTACACGGCGCTCGGCGTGGTCGTCGCCGCCGTCATCGCGGTGCCGATCGGGCTGCTCGTGGGCCACACGGGCCGCGGCCGCGGTCTCGTCGTCGCGCTCAGCGGCGCCGCCCGCGCCCTGCCCACGCTGGGCCTGATCACCCTGTTCGGGCTGTGGCTCGGCATCGGGCTGAAGGCGCCGATCCTCGCGTTCGTGGTCCTCGCGATCCCGTCCCTGCTCGCGGGCGCCTACTCCGCGGTCGAGTCCGTCGACCCGCGCACCGTCGACGCCGCCCGCGCCCAGGGCATGACCGAATGGCAGATCCTCTCCCGCGTCGAGGTGCCGCTCGGGCTGCCGCTGCTGATCTCCGGCTTCCGCCTCGCGATCGTGCAGGTCGTCGCGACCGTCATGCTCGCCTCGTACATCGGCAACGGCGGACTCGGCCGCTTCATCTTCCTGGGCCTCCAGCTGCAGGACTATCCGCAGATGCTCGCGGGGTCCATCCTGGTGGTCGCCCTCGCACTCGTCCTCGACGTGGCGCTGCGCGTCCTCGAACGCCTCCTCGCGCCGCGCGGAGCCGCCCGGGGCTGAGCACCGCACCCCCGCACCTCCCTGCATCTCCCCGACCTCCGTCCCATCCACCGAGGAGTCTCCATGACCCATCGCCGCCGCCTCCCCGCCCGCAGCCCGATCACCACCGGCCCCGTCGTCGGCCGCCGCAGCCTCGCCGCCCTCGCGGGCACGGGGATCGTCGCCCTCGGCGCCGCCGCCTGCTCGAACGACGACCCGCTGAAGAGCGACTCGGGCTCCGGCTCGGGCGGGTCCGACGGCGGCAGCGGCAGTGGCGAGATCGTCGTCGGCTCGCAGCAGTACTACTCGAACGAGATCATCGCCGAGCTCTTCGCCCAGGCCCTCGAGGGCTCGGGCGCGACCGTGAAGCGGCAGTTCCAGATCGGCCAGCGCGAGGTCTACGTGCCCGAGCTGCAGAAGGGCACGATCGACGTGATCCCCGAGTACCTCGGGAACCTGCTGCAGTACCTCGACGAGTCCGCCGCGAAGGGCACGGCCGACGACCTCGCGAAGGGCCTCGAGAAGGCGCTCGACGACGGCCTGCGCGCCCTGCCCTACGCCGAGGCCACCGACCAGGACTCCTACACGGTCACCAAGGACTTCGCCTCGCAGAACTCGCTCAAGGACATCGGCGACCTCGCGGGCATCAGCGACCTGAAGATCGCCGCGAACCCCGAGTTCGAGGAGCGCCCTTACGGCCCCAAGGGCGCCAAGAGCGACTACGGCGTGGACATCACCGTGGTGCCCGTCTCCGACTCCGGCGGCCCGCTCACCCTGAAGTCCCTCATGGACGGCAAGGTGCAGGTCGCGGACCTCTACACCTCCGATCCGGCGATCGTGAAGAACGACCTGGTCCCGCTCGAGGACCCGAAGGTCATGGTGCTGCCGGAGAACGTGGTCCCGATCGTCTCGTCCAAGGTGGACGACGCCGGCGCCGCCGCGATCAAGAAGGTCACCGATGCGCTCAGCACCGACGAGCTCATCGCCCTGAACACGCGCAGCGTCGACGAGAAGGCCGATTCCGCGACCATCGCGAAGGCCTGGCTGAAGGACAAGGGCATCGCGAAGTGACCTCCCCGGCATCCGGCGTCGACGAAGCCGGCGGTGTCGCCACCCGCAGGATCGGCATCACCGGGGCGAGCGGCCACATCGGCCGACGCGTCGCGGAGCTCCTCGCCGCGCAGGGCCGCGCCGGGGACCTGCGGCTCATCGTGCGCGATCCGGCGCGGGCCCCGCGCCTGTCGGGAGCAGGAGAGGTCGCCGTCGCCTCGTTCGACGACGGCGATGCCTGCCGGGAGGCGTTCGCGGGCCTCGACACCCTGCTGCTGGTCTCCGCGGGCGAGTCCGATGACCGCGTCGCGCAGCACCGCACGGCGATCGCCGCGGCGACCGAGGCGGGCGTGCGCCATCTCGTCTACACGTCGTTCACGGGCGCCTCGGCCGACGCCGAGTTCACGCTCGCCCGGGACCACGGCGCCACGGAGGACGCGATCCGGGAGGCCGCCGGCCGCTCGGGGCTGACGTGGACGTTCCTGCGGGACGACTTCTATCTCGACGTGCTCCTGCCCTGGGCAGGGGAGGACCGCACCCTGCGCGGACCGGCAGGGGATGGCCGGTGCGCGTTCGTGGCCCGCGAGGACGTCGCCCAGGTCGCCGCCCGTGTGCTCGCCGACCCTCAGGCGTGGGCCGACACCGTCCTCGAGATCACCGGCGGTGAGGCTCTCACGCTGGGCGAGGCCGCCGAGCGCCTGACCGCGGCGACGGGCGAGACGTACCGCTTCGTCGACGAGACGATGGCCGAGGCACGCGCCTCCCGCGCTCCCTACGGGGCCCCGGACTGGCAGGTCGACGCCTGGATCAGCACCTACACGGCGATCGCCTCGGGTGTCCTCGCCCCGGTGAGCGAGGACGTGCAGCAGGTGCTCGGCAGGCCGCAGCTCCGCCTGGAGGACGTGTTCGGCAGGGCCTGACGACGGGCTCGATGCCGGTGCGGCTGCGTGTCAGCCGTGCGTCCGCGCGTGGGCATCCCGGGCGCGCGTGCGGATCCGGTACAGGCTCGTCGAGCCGCAGATGTACAGGGTGCGGCCGTCGGCCCCGCCGAAGCAGCAGTTCGCGACCTTCTCCGGCACGGGGATCTCGCCGAGGCGCGCGCCGTCCGGTGAGAAGACCTGGATGCCCGTCGCCGAGGAGGACCACACGTTGCCGTCCTCGTCCACACGGAACCCGTCGGGGAGACCGGGGCCGACCTCGACGAACGTCCGTCCGTTCTTCGCGTGCCGCCCGCCGAGCACGTCGTAGGCGTGGATCGCGTGCCCGCCGGGGCGCTCGGGGTCCGGGTGGTCGCGGTCGGGCGGGTCGATCGAGGAGTCCGAGACGTACAGGATCGACTCGTCGGGCGAGAAGGCGATGCCGTTGGGCGCCTCGACGTCGATGACGACCGGCGCGAGAGACCCGTCGGCCGGATCGAAGCGGAAGACGTACCTGTCCCCGTACTCCTCCTCGCCCGCATGCCCCTCGATCGGCCGCTTGATCCCGTAGGAGGGGTCGGTGAACCAGATCGTGCCGTCGGACTTCACGACCACGTCGTTCGGGGAGTTCAGCCGCGCCCGCCCGAAGCGGTCGACGAGGACCTCAGGAGCGTAGGGGGTGGTCGCCTGATCGGCGGACGCGCCCGTGCGGTCGATCTGCACCGCGCGGCGGCCGTGCGAGCACTCGACGATCGCCCCGTCGGGGCCGACGGTCCGACCGTTCGTGAACTCGGCCGCGGCCGTGACCTGCCGCGTCACGCCGTCGGCCTCGCTGAACTCGAGCACCTGGTTCCCGGGGATGTCGCTGAAGCGCAGCACGCCGCGGGCGGCGATCCACGCGGGACCCTCGGTCCACGTGAAGCCGTCGGCGACCTTCTCGAGGCGGGCATCGGGATCGAAGAGATCTGGGGCGGTCATGGGGTCTCCTTCGGGGATCGGGGCCGGGGTTCGAGGGTTCGTGGTGCGCTCAGGCGGCGCGAGGCGCATCGGGCATGTCCCGGCGCGCGACCCGCACGGTCTCGGTGATCCGGGCCAGCGGGATGAACCCGAGCAGGCAGATCGCCGCCAGGATGATGTAGTGCCAGGTGAAGCCGAGATGCGTGATGACCACACCGGACACCGCCGAGGCGAAGATCCCGGAGACGCCCAGGGCCACGCCGATCATGATCCCCAGCGCCGTGCCGGCGGCCCGCGGCACCGAGTCGACCAGCAGCGCGTAGACCACGGGGAACGGCGCGTTGCGGAACAGCCCCCAGGCCAGCAGGATGATCCACGCGGTCACCACGTCGTGGATGAGGATCATCGCGAGCAGCGTCCCCGTCCACCCCAGGATCAGGAAGGCGATCGAGAACTTCCTGCCCAGGCGGTCCGAGAGCGTGCCCCACACGACCTGGCCGATCCAGCCCGTCAGCCCCGAGGCGCCGGAGACCAGGATCGCCTGCGAGGTCTCCATCCCGATCCCCTTGAACTGCGTGGTCAGGAAGGTGACGACCCCGGCCTCGCCCCACAGGAACAGGAAGCACAGCACCACGGCCCAGCGCACGTTCGCGTGGCGCAGCGCTTCGCGCACCGGGCCCCAGAGACCGGCCGCGCTGCGGTCGGTGAGCTCTGGCAGCGGGGGAGTCTGCCCCCTCTCCTCGATCTTCCGGTAGAGCGTGGCCTGGTTCCGGCGCCTGCCCAGGAACGCCTGGCCGATGATGATCGGGATCCCGAGCAGCGGGATCACCAGGAACGCCGTCGCCCAGTTCCCGGAGCCGAGCACGATCGCGATGAGCGCGCCGGCGAGGAACTGCCCGATGGGGAAGCCGGTGTGGTGCACGCCCACGGCGAATCCGCGGTGCTCCTTGGGCCACCACTCCGCGACGATCGCGACGTTCACGGGCTCCGATCCGCCGCGGCTGATGCCCATCGGGATGCGCAGCAGCAGGAAGGCGAGGAAGCTCCCGGCGAGGCCGAAGGTGAGGGCGCCGCCGATGATCGCGAGCAGCATCGCGATGTTCCACGTCCACGTGCGCCGGTATCCGGAGCCGATCCGGTCCGAGAGATAGCCGAACACGATGCCGCCGGCCACGAGCCCTGCGAAATACACCGAGTTGATGAGCCCGGCCTGCTCCGGCGAGAGCCCGAACTCCTGCGAGACCTCCGGCAGCACCGCGGGAAGGATCTGATGATCGACCGAGGTCATGAGGATGGCGACCGTGGTGAGCAGCAGCATCCACCACGAGATCGCCGGCGCGCGCGGCACCAGACGATGGGTGCCGGGGTTGATCCCGGCGGCTTCCGCGTCGGCGGCGTCGGTCGGACCGTGAGAGGCAGTCATGAGCGCTCCTTCGCACCTCAGGGCCGCGTCGTCGCGGCGTCCCTGCCATGATTCGGTCGCAAGTGTGGTGTGGATCCTATAGGGAGTCAAGGGGTGTCTCGTGGGGCCGACGGGTGGCGTAGCGGTGGAGCCGACGGAGTGAGGGAGGCCGGTGACGCAGGGTTCGTTGCGTGAGCGGCAGTGACGTGGGGTGGGGGTGTGTGAGCGTGACGGCTTGAGGTGAGGTGCGGGTGTCGTGGAGCTATAGGATCCGGCGGCGGTGATGCGCCAGGCGGTGGCGCACTTGGCGGCTCGCGCCGTGACGAGTGGGGTTCGTGCGGCGGTTCCTCCACAAGGGGGTGTTTTCCACGGGGTTATCCACTAAGGGGCCGGTGGGCGTCGAGAAAGCGGGCAATGTTTGCGGCTTATCCACATTCTCGGTGGAGGTCTGGTTTTCCGTGGCGCGACGGGATAGAATCGGACATATCGAGAGCAAGCGGCAGCGGTTTCATGGGCGAGGTCGACGGATTCTGTGTTCTGGCCTCTCGAATTATAGTTTTCGCATCGCGTGATTTCGAGCGATTCCAGGAAGGGGGTGGGTGGCGTGAGTGCGGTGGAGCAGCCGGAGTCGCAGGGTCGTCTGGACCTGCCCGGGGAGCCGGCGATCGAGTCGGCGTTCACGGTCCTCGACGACCCGGAGAAGATGACCGAGCGTCAGCGGGAGGACATGCACGTCCACACTCCCCGGTTCGTGGCCGCACCCCCGGACGGTGTCCGCCCCTTGTTCATCGTGAAGGAACCCAAGAAGGCGGTCTGCCGGGACGTCGTCGCGCGCAGGGTGACGGCCCGCCCGGATGCGGAGCTGACCGCGCAGGTCCGTGCTCTCTGGGACGAGGGCGTCGATGAGTCCTATGAACTCTCCCGTCGCTTCGTGGCCCTGGCTCCGTTCTGGGCGGGGCGGGAGGACATGGACGCCGACCCTTTCGAGGTCGAGCAGCAGGACCTGATGGTCGCGGTCGCGATGCGCTGCACCCGCGGGCAAGCCGCCAAAGCCATCACCGACGCCCACCGGGCCGTGGACCTCCTCCCGCGCTGCACCCAAGCCCTGGAGGCGGGGGAATTCCCGGCGGAATGGTTCCGGATCCTGTTGCGACGGACCGCGGATTTCACCCCGGCGGAGATGGTGCTGGTGGATGTGACGGTCGCGTCGTGGTGTTTGGCGATCATGCCGAGAGTATTCACGAAATGCCTCGAACTCTTGGTGGCGAAGATTCAGCAGCGGCATCCGAAAGAACCCGAAGAAATCTCCGCCACCCGCCGTCGCATGGTCCTGGACCCCGGAACCCTCGACGGCGTCGCCTCCCTGCGGATCATCGGACCCGCACCCGAGATCAAAGCATTGGCCGGGAAGTTCGACCTGGCGGCGCGGGCGATCCAGAACGCCCAGCGTCACGCCCTCATGGAGGGCACCGAGATTCCCCTGGATCCGGACCGGCAGGTCGAGAACGAGGGCATGCCCCTGTCGTTGAACCTGATCCGCTACCACCTCGCCCATGCCGCGCAGCTCGACACCGGCGGCATCACCGTGCCCGAGGCCCGGTTCCGGTTGAACGTGCTCGTCCCCTTCCTCACCCTCGTCGGTGGCGACGACGCCCCCGGTGTTCTCGAGGACGGGACCCCGATTCCCGCGCAGATGGCGAGAGAGATCGCCGGGAAGAGCGAGGAATGGTTCCGAGTCCTCACCGATCCCTCGACGGGTGAGTTTCTGCCGCGGCCGGCGGAGAAGTACCGGCCCACCGGGGCAATGCTCGAACACCTGCGCTTGCGTGGCCAGTCCTGCGGTGTCCCCGGCTGCGAACGCACCGCGTCCGTGGCCTCCGAAGCGGACCACATCGTCGAGTACAACCATGCCGATCCCGTCTGTGGGGGTCGAACGGCGGTGGAGAACCTGCATTTCCTGTGCTGGTTCCACCACGCGATGAAAACCGCCGGGCGCCTCGATCCCGTCCGTGTGGAGGCGGACGAGTCGCCGGCAGGGACCGCGGGAACGGTGTGGGAGATGCAAGAACGCTTCCGCGTGTTCCGCGAGGACGACACCGACCTCCTCACCCCACAGGCCGTCGCCCAACTCGACGCGGTGTGGGATGTGATGGAGCGCCGGCAGGACGACTTCGAACAGCGCCGCGATACCGAAGCCGGCGCCGACACCGGCGTCGGCGCGGAGGTACCACCTCCCGACCCCGCTCGGCTGGACTCGCCGTGGCCGGTCCGGCCTGGTGTCCCGGACCCGTGGCCCCGCGTGGACATGGACCAGGCCGGGGCACCTGACCTGGAAGAAGTCCCCGTCGAGAAACCAGTGCGCCGCCGGTACCAACCGCTCCCGACCTTCCAGTACGACGGCGACCTCCCCATCAGCGCCACCACCCGAAAACCACGCGAGAAACAGAACCCGCCACCCAAGTTCGACCCCGGACCACCACCCTTCTGACCCACCAGCCCGGCCCGCCATCGCAGAGCCTGAGGTCGGAGCCCCGCCAGCAGCACCCCCACCCGTAGAGGGGCACACCACCGTGCCCCTCTACAAGCACGCCCGAAAACAGCGACGCCGCAGTCCGCCCTGTGCCGTCCCCAGCGTGCGCGCCCCGCGCGACCAACGTTCGCCCAGGTCGGCACCACCCCGTGACATCTCAAGGTGATGGTGGCACGGTGGGGGACATGACCACGAACGAGACCAGCATCTCCGTCAGCCGCACCATCGACGCCCCCGCCGGGGACATCTTCGACCTGCTCTCCCTTCCTGCCCGGCACCACGAGTTCGACGGCTCCGGCTTCGTGCGCAGCGCCGAGGACACCGAGCGCATCACGAAGGTCGGCGAGCAGTTCGTCATGAACATGGAGGGCGAGCACATGGGTGGCGAGTACAAGATGTACAACCACGTCACCGCCTTCGACGACGGCAAGATGATCGGCTGGAAGCCCGCCAACGAGGATGCCAAGGACGACCCGAAGGGCTGGGAGTGGCTCTACACCCTCGAGTCGCAGGGGTCCGACTCCACCCTCGTCACCCTCACCTACTCCTGGACCGACGTCACCGACAAGGACCTGCTCAAGATCTTCCCGCTCGTCTCCGAGGAGCAGCTCGAGCAGTCGCTCGCGGACCTCGCGGGCGCCGTCTCCGGGAGCTGATCGCCGAGCGCTGATCGACGACCGCTGATCGCCGCGTGCTGATGGGTCGACCGCTGCCGCTGATCGCCGACGGCTGATCACCGCGGCCGACGAGGTCCGGTCCCCATGACCCGGACCCGGCTCACCCCAGATGCACGAGCCGGTTCGCCGTCACCTCGTCGACCACCACATCGGTCGCGCAGCCCGCGAGCAGCGCCGCCCTGAGCGGCGCCGCCTTGCGCGGGCCCGCGGCGACCAGCACGCGCCGGGGGATCCGGGCCAGATCCGCAGGGGTCGGCCCGGATCCTCGTGCGTTCAGGGGCACGTCGTCCCAGCTGCCGTCGGCCCGCAGGAACGTCGTGCAGACGTCCCCGACCACACCGTCGGACCGCAGATCGTGCACGTCTCGTGCCGACAGGTACCCCGAGGTGTACACGTGGCTGGGGACCTCGGCGTCGAACGCGCCCACGCCGAACACCGCCAGGCGGCAGCGCGACTGCAGCGCGAGCACCTGGCGCACCGACCGCTCCCGCCACAGCGCATCGCGGGTGTCCGGGTAGTCGAAGAACGCCGGCACCGGGAACAGGTGCACCGTCGCTCCCCAGGACGACGCCGCCTGCGCGAGCACCGTCGACACATACCCCAGGCCCGAGCCCTGCGGATTGATCGCGCCGTTCAGCTGCACGATCGCGAGCCCCGGCACCGGCCGCGCCTCGGCCGCCTCGACGAGCGCTGCGACCGTCGTCCCCCAGGCCATGCCCATCACCGAATCCGGCTGCTGGAGAGACTGCACGAGCGCCGCGCCCTCCGCCGCCACCGCGTCGAGCCGCTCGCGCTCCGTCGACTCCGGGACGGACGGCACCACGTGCACCGCGACCCCGTACGACTGGGCGATCTCCTCCTGCAGGTCCCCGGCCCGCCGCGCGCCCGGCGCGTGCAGGCTCACCCGCACGATCCCCTCGTCGCGCGCGGTCGCGAGCAGACGCGAGACCGTCGAGCGGGAGACGCCCAGGTGCGAGGCGATCGCCTCCATGGTCTGCGTCTGCTGGTAGTACATCCGTGCAGCCTCGAAGGCCGCCGCGCGCCGTGCATCCGCTCTCACCCCGGCAGTCTTGCACATCCGTGCACTCCGGTTGCTCGCGGCGCACATCGTCCCGAGGATGGAGACATATCGGCCAGCGGAGCCCGTCCAGCGGCATGCCCTCCCTCCACGAGCGCCCGCCCAGCTCCCGCCCCGTCGGCCGACGTCCCAGACGTCGTCACCCGATGACGCACAGCTGACGAAGGAGCGCACGTGCCGTCGCAGAACGCCACCACCCTGAACGCCGCGAGCCGCACCGAGAGCCTCGATCGACTCCGGGCCGCCACGGCCGAGAACCCCCTGGACGTGCTCGTCGTGGGCGGAGGCGTGAACGGCGCCGGCGCCGCCTTCGACGCCGCGACCCGTGGTCTGGACGTCGCCGTCGTCGAGGCCCACGACTGGGCCAGCGGCACCTCCTCCCGCTCCTCGAAGCTCATGCACGGCGGATTGCGCTACCTGCAGATGCTCGACTTCAAGCTCGTGGCCGAGGCCCTGCGCGAGCGCGATCTGCTGCTCACGCGCACCGCCCCGCACCTGGTCAAGCCCATCAGCTTCGTCTTCCCGTTCTTCAAGCGCGTGGTCGAGCGCGCCTTCATCGGCTCCGGCGTCATGCTCTACGACGCCATGCAGTCCATCGGCCGCAAGCGCGCGGTGCCCTTCCACCGTCACCTCAGCCACCGCCGGATGATGAACGTCTTCCCGGCGCTCGACGGCGAGAAGATCGTCGGCGCCCTCGAGTACTACGACGCGCAGGAGGACGACGCGCGCTTCGTGATGATGCTCGTCCGCTCGGCGCTCGAGTACGGGGCGAGCGCCGCGACGTACACGCGCGTCGTCTCCTACCTGCACGAGGGGGACCGCGTGGTCGGCGCCCGTCTGCGCGACGAGGAGACGGGCGAGGAGTTCGACGCGCATGCGCGCGAGACCATCCTCGCCGCGGGCGTGTGGACCGGCGACCAGCAGCACGTCGCGGGCGCGACGACCGGCCTCGAGGTGCTCGCCTCGAAGGGCGTCCACATCACCGTGGCCCGCGACCGCATCCCCGCCGTCCCGGACACCGGGATCATCACCCAGACCGAGAAGTCCGTCCTGTTCATCATCCCGTGGGACGAGTACTGGGTCATCGGCACCACCGACACCCCGTGGAAGGAGGACCCCGCGCACGTCGCGGCGACCTCCGACGACATCGACTACATCATCGAGCACGCCAACGCCGTGCTCGACCACGACCTCACCCGCGACGACGTGATCGGCACCTACGCCGGGCTGCGCCCCCTGCTGCAGCCCGTCAAGGACGCCGGCGGCGCCTCCACGAAGGTCTCCCGCGAGCACACCGTGATGGAGGTCGAGCCCGGCCTCACCGCGATCGCCGGCGGCAAGTACACGACCTACCGCGTGATGGCCGAGGACGTCGTCGACTTCGCGATCAAGGACGTGTTCCCCGGTCGCCCCTCGATGACGACCGTCGTCCCGCTGATCGGCGCCCAGGGCTTCGAGGGCATCCGCCGCGAGAAGGACGCGATCGCGACGAAGCACGGCTTCGACGAGCTGCGCACCGATCGCCTCCTCATGCGCTACGGCACCCTGCTGCGCGACGTGCTCGCCCTCATCGACGAGGACTCCTCGCTCGGCGAGCCGCTGAAGGATGCGCCGCGCTACCTGCGCGCCGAGGTGCTCTACGCCGTCCGCGCCGAGGGCGCGCTGCACCTGGCCGACCTCATGCTGCGCCGCACCCGCCTCGACTACGAGGTGCGCGACCGCGGCGCCGCCGCCTCCGAGGAGATCGCCGACATCATGGCCGGCGAGCTCGGCTGGGACCGGGCGACCCGCGACGCCGAGGTCGGCGCCTACCGGGCCTTCGTCGATGCCCGCCTGGCCGGCGAGGCCACCCACTCCGACGCCGAGGCGGCCGCAGCCGTCGCCTCCGCCCAGGAGGTGCCCCGCAGCTGACACCCGGTCGCTGACCGACCACCCCGCGCGCGGTCCCGATGGCCGCGCGCGGGACCCTTCCATCTGGCCGCACCGCTGCGGCATCCCACTCGACGAGGAGAATCCATGGGAACCATCGGCACGATCATGATCTACGAGATCATGGGCACCGCGATGCTGACGCTGCTGGGCTGCGGCGTCGTCGCGAACCACACCCTGGCGAAGACGGGCGGCCATGGCGGCGGCCCGCTGATGATCCACTGGGGCTGGGGCCTCGGCGTGTTCGTCGGCGTCTACGCCGCGTACAAGACCGGCGCGCACCTGAACCCGGCTGTCACCATCGGCCTGGCGGTCTCGGGCGCCGGCGAGTACGCGCCCGGCATCCCGATCACGGTGGGCACCACGCTCGCCTACTTCGCGGCGGAGATGATCGGAGCCTTCCTGGGCGCCGTGTTCGTCTGGCTCGCCTATCGCAACCACTACGACCAGACCGAGGACCAGGCCACCGTGCTGGGGACGTTCTCGACGGCCCCCGGCATCCGCAGCTACGGCTGGAACGTGCTCACCGAGATCATCGCGACCTTCGTGCTCGTGTTCATCATCCTCAACTTCGGCAACACCCCGGTCGACCTGGGCCCGCTCGCCGTCGCCCTCCTGGTCGTCGCCATCGGCGCCTCCCTCGGCGGGCCGACGGGATACGCCATCAACCCCGCGCGTGACCTCGGGCCCCGCATCGCCCACGCGCTCGTGCCCATCAAGGGCAAGGGCGGCTCCGACTGGAGCTACGCCTGGGTGCCGATCGTCGGCCCCGTGATCGGAGCGATCATCGCCGGCCTCGTCGTCCTGATGGGATTCTGAGACCGGCTCCCCATGAGCACCCGCTTCACCGACACCATCACCGCAGCAAGGGACTGAAGGAGTTTCCGTGACTGACGAGAAGAAGTTCATCCTGGCGATCGACCAGGGCACCACCTCGACCCGCGCGATCGTCTTCGACCACGGCGGCCAGATCGTGGCCACCGGCCAGAAGGAGCACGAGCAGATCTTCCCGAAGTCGGGGTGGGTCGAGCACGATCCGGTGGAGATCTGGCGCAACACCCGCGCGGTCGTCGCCGATGCGCTCCAGCAGGCGGAGATCAACCGCCACCAGCTCGCCGCAGTGGGCATCACCAACCAGCGCGAGACCGCGGTGGTCTGGGACAAGAACACCGGCGAGCCCGTCTACAACGCGATCGTCTGGCAGGACACCCGTACGCAGAAGATCTGCAACGAGCTCGCGGGCGACGAGGGCGCCGACAAGTACAAGGAGCGCGTGGGCCTCCCGCTCGCGACCTACTTCTCCGGCCCCAAGGTCAAGTGGATCCTCGACAACGTCGAGGGCGCGCGCGAGAAGGCCGAGGCCGGGGACCTGATCTTCGGCAACACCGACTCGTGGGTCCTGTGGAACCTCACCGGCGGCCAGAACGGCGGCGTGCACGTCACCGACGTCACCAACGCCTCCCGCACGATGCTCATGAACATCGACACCCTCGACTGGAACGAGGACATCGCGAAGGACATGGGCATCCCGCTGTCCATGCTCCCCGAGATCAAGTCCTCCTCGGAGATCTACGGGTACGGCCGCAAGAACGACCTGCTCATCGACACCCCGATCGCCGGCATCCTCGGCGATCAGCAGGCCGCGACCTTCGGGCAGGCGTGCTTCGAGGTGGGCCAGGCCAAGAACACCTACGGCACCGGCAACTTCATGCTCATCAACACGGGCGAGGAGCTGGTGCGCAGCGAGAACGGACTGCTCACCACCGTCGCCTACAAGATCGGCGACAGCAAGCCGGTCTACGCGCTCGAGGGCTCGATCGCCGTCACCGGCTCCCTCGTGCAGTGGGTGCGCGACAACCTGGGCCTCATCAAGAGCGCCCCGGAGATCGAGGACCTCGCCAAGAAGGTCGACGACAACGGCGGCTGCTACGTCGTCCCCGCCTTCTCCGGGCTGTTCGCCCCGTACTGGCGCTCCGACGCCCGCGGCGCGATCGTCGGCATGACGCGGTACATCAACAAGAACCACATCGCGCGGGCGACGCTGGAGGCCACCGCCTTCCAGTCGGCCGAGGTGCTCGAGGCCATGAACGCCGACTCCGGCGTGGACCTCACCGAGCTCAAGGTCGACGGCGGCATGGTCCAGAACGAGACCCTCATGCAGTTCCAGGCCGACATCCTGGGCGTGCCCGTGGTGCGCCCGGAGGTCATCGAGACCACCGCGCTCGGCGCCGCCTACGCCGCCGGCATCGCGGTGGGCTACTGGGACGGCGAGCAGGACGTCATCGACAACTGGGCAGAGGGCAAGCGCTGGGAGCCCGACATGGATCCCGAGACCCGCGAGCGCTCGCTGCGGCTGTGGAAGAAGGCCGTCACCAAGACCTTCGACTGGGTCGACGAGGACGTGGAGGCCGCGACCGCCTGAGCATCGGGCGGGACCTTCGGCCGACGGGCCGACGGGGCGGGGCATCGGAGCATCCGGTGTCCCGCCCCGTCCGCGTCACACGTCCCGGATCTCGCTCTCCCGGACGAAGCCGAAGCGGTGGTTGATGCTCACACGCAGCCAGCGGGTGTCGTCGCGGACCCACATCCCGCCCGTGCCGTCGACGTCGGGCGCCCAGTAGTAGCTGCCGCGCACCTCGTCCTCGACCACGTACGACTGTCCGGGAGCGAGCTCGTAGGGCAGCGGATCGGTGCTCGAGGGCTCCAGTCCCGCCTCCTCGAACGCGGACTGCGCCGGGTAGGCGGAGCCCGTCGGCCGGACCGGGGCGGAGCCGCGGGGCGCCACCCTCCGGACCCGACGCGGGCCCTGGGCGATCGTGGCCCGACCACCCGCGTCGGTGCGACGCACCCAGCCGATCTCGCCGCCGATCCACAGCCCCACCCAGTCGTGCTGCTGCTGCGCGATCGCGAAGGACTGGCCGTGCGCGAGCTGCGCGCCCCAGTCGCAGATGCGGTCGCTGCCGCCGTTCGGGGTGTCGTCGGCCGCGAGGGCCGGGTCGACGAGCAGGGGAGCGTCATCGCGCGGCGCCGTGCGCACGGGCACCGCGGAGGCACCGTGCGCGGGGAGGGCGCCGCCGTCCTCGGTGCAGCTCGTGAGGGCGAGGGTGTTCGAGCGCAGCGAGGGGGCGATGGTCGCGACCTCGCGCAGCCGACCCGTCGTCGCCCGCGGCACGCGGATCCCCGCGCCCTGCAGGAGCGCCGCCCAGTCGAAGTAGGCGCCGGGGTCCCAGTGCATCGCGGCCTGGCTCGTGGCCGACGACCCCGGGATGTCCTCGTGGGCGACCACGTGCTCGCGATCGCGGGGGATGTCGTAGCGGCGGCACAGATGGGCGATGAGCTTCCCGGTCGCCTCGTACTGGGCGGCGGTGAAGGACTCCGCCTTCTCCGCGTAGCCGATGATCTCGATGCCGATCGAGGACTGGTTGAAGGTCCAGTTCCCGGCGTGCCAGGCCATGTCCTGGACGCGCACCATCTGCGTGATGTGGCCGTCCTCCCTGATCACGTAGTGGATCGAGGTCTGGCTCGCGGGATCCTGGAAGATCCGGATCGTGCCCTCGTAGGTCTCCTCGGTGTCGTGGACGACGATGCTCGTGATGTCCCGGGCGGTGCGCCCGCCCAGCGTAAAGTTCGCGTAGTCCTGCGGGTCCTCGCCCGTGGACTCGTAGGCCGCCGGGCGCACGTCGCAGGAGACGCCGCGCGGGCAGTCCGGGGTGAAGGGCCCGTCGGGCGGGGAGAGGGGGCCGACGGGGTGGGTCCCGTGGCCTCCGCCGTGGTCGTGACCGTGACCGTGGCCGTGCCGGCCTCCGCGGCCGCGCAGCCTCTCGTGGTCGGGGGAGTCGGCCTCGGGCGCCGCCTCGGCGGCGACGGGGACGGCGAGCACGCTCGCGGTGAGCGCCGCGAGCGCGGTCCGGCGGCCGATGGGGGAGGGGGATGACATGCGTGACTCCTTCGTCGGGTGCAGAGGAGTCTTCCACTCCGCGTCGTCCGCGCGGAAGTATTCTCCGGAACCCGCCGGGGCCCGCAGTGATCGACGCAGGTCAGTCGGCCGCGCGCCGTGCGAGGTCGTGGACGATGCCCTGCGTCGCCGGGTAGAGCGCGCGGAAGGAGGCGTAGAGGTCGTCGTAGGCGCCGTCGGCCGCTGGGTCGGGACGCACCACGTGGTCGCACGGGTTCCAGCCCTCGGCCGCGGAGAGCCCGCTCAGGCGCGCCGCCATCCGGGCGACCCCGTAGGCGGCGCCCACCGTGTGCCGCGGGATCTCCTGGGCGACGCCGGTGACGTCGGAGACGATCTGCGGCCACAGCCCGCCCTGCGTGCCGCCGCCCACGGCGACCACGCGCCGGGGGCGCACGCCCGCCGCGGCCATCTCCTCGAGGTGGTGGCGGACGCTGAAGGCCGCGGCCTCGAGGGCGGCCCGGTAGAGGTCGCCGCGGGTGTGGGAGAGGGTGAGGCCTGCGATCACGCCGCGCGCGCCGGGGTCCATGATCGGCGAGCGCTCGCCCGCGAAGTAGGGGAGCATGAGCAGCCCGCGGGCACCGGGGCCGCTGCGCTCGGCCTCCGCGATGAGGGTCGCGTGGTCGGCGTCGCCGGTGAGGTCCCGCACCCACGAGGTGATCGCCCCCGAGGTCGAGGTGCCGCCGGTGAGCGCGTGCGTGTCCTCCCGCGTGAGCCCGGCCGAGGCCCACAGGGTGCGGCTGCGGCAGGGCTCGCTCGTGGTCGCGATGAGGAACATGGTGGTGCCGTACATGACCATGAGGTCGCCCGGGGAGTCGGCGCCCACGCTCACCGCCTCGGCCCAGGCGTCGATCGTCCCGGTGACGACCGGGGTGCCCGGGCGGATGCCCGTGAGCCGGTGCGCGGCCTCCTCGGTGACGCTTCCCGCCTGCTCGGCGGGCATGCGCAGCGCGGGCATCTCGACACCCGGCAGGAAGCGCTCGCCCAGCTCCTCGTCCCAGGAGCGGGTGCGGGGGTCGTAGAAGGGCGCGGTCTGGCTCGCGCTCGGATGGTCCAGCACGTACTCGCCGGTCAGGCGGTGGACGAGGAACGAGGAGGGCATGAAGAAGCGCCGCGTGCGACGCGCGGAGTCCGCGTGCTCCTCGAGCGCCCACATGATCTTCGGCCCCGCGGCCTGCGAGCTCAGCGTCAGAGAGCAGCGCTCGAAGATCTCCTCGGCGCCGAGCGCGTCCTCGAGCTCTCGGATCTGGGCCGACGCGCGCGAGTCGACCCCGTAGAGGATCGCGGGCCGCACGGCCTCGCCGACCGCGTCGGCCGGGACGACGGACGGGCCCATGCCGGAGACGCCGATCGCGGCGACCTCGACATCCCCCGGGGCGAGCAGCTCGTCGGAGATGGAGACCAGTTCGCGCCACCAGACCTCGGCGTCCATCTCGACGTGGCCGGGATGGGGGCGGGAGACCGCGTGCTCGCGCACCGCGCGCCGCACGACCTCGCCGTCGGCCGTGACCAGCACGCCCTTGCTCGCCGAGGTGCCCACGTCGAAGCCGAGGACGACCTCGGGATGGGGCTGGGGCATGCGTTCCTCCGGCTTCTTCGCTCTGGCGGCGGGGCGGGCGGCGTGCGGGTCCCGTTCACCTGCGCGTCATCCGCTGTTGACCCGCGCGTCACGACGCTCCATCCTGCCACGGGGGCCATGCCCCTACAATCTCGGAGAACTGCGGCGTGCGGAAGGAGTCACGGTGCTCGAGACCGACATGGATCTCCCCCTCCTGCACCGCGCAGCGACGGCCTACTACCTCGACGACCTGCGTCAGGCCGAGGTGGCCGAGCGGCTCGGCATCTCCCGTCCCACGGTCAGCAAGCTGCTCACCGAGGCGCGGCGCATCGGCATGGTCCGGTTCGAGGTGCTCGACCCCTCGGCGGTCGACGTGCGCTCCCTCGCGGGCCAGGTGCGGGATCTGCTGGGGGTGCGCGAGGTGCGCGTGGCCCCGGGCGACCAGCACGAACGGGACTTCAAGGGGCTCGGCGAGCTGCTCGGCGAGGAGCTGCGCGCCCTCGATCTCGGCTCCGGCGAGGCGCTGCTGCTCTCCTCGGGGAAGACCGTCCACGCCGTCTGCGACTCTCCCGGCCTGCCGGACCTCTCGGGCGTGGTCGTCGCTCCGACCGTCGGCGGCCAGCAGGAGAGCGACCCGTGGTTCCAGACCAACGAGCTCGTGCGCCGCTTCGCCGACCGCACCGGCGCGACGCCGCGCTTCATGTTCGCCCCGGCCCTGCCCAGCGCGAGCCTGTGGGACTCGCTGCAGGCCGATCCGAGCTACCGCGAGATCACCGACCTCTGGGACCGGGCGCGGGTCGCGGTCACCGGCGTCGGCGCGCCCTACCGCTCGCGCTCGAGCCTGACCTCGGTGGTGCCGCGCGGCGACTCGTCGCTCGCGCGCGCCGAGGGCGACATCTGCCTGCACTTCCTGGACTCCGCCGGCCGCGAGGTCGGGTTCCCCGGGGCCGATCGCCTGGTGCGCCCGAGCCTCGAGCAGCTGCGCCGGATCCCGCACCTCGTGACCGTCGCCGCGGGCGCGGAGAAGGCTCCGTCGATCCTCGCGGCGAGCCGCGCGGGACTCGTCTCCACCCTCGTCACCGACGCCGCGACCGCCGAGGCCGTGCTGGCCGCGGCGCTCTGACCGGGGGACGGCCGACTCCGCACACACGTCGCGAACAAATGTGTTTGACGTTTGTGCTCGCGCCTCCTAGTGTGAGCCACGACATCACGCTGACCGGGCGTTTCGAAGGAGAAGATCGGTGATGAGCGAGTTCCCGAAGACCATGAAGGGCGTCGTCATGCACGCGCCGGAGGACTACCGCCTGGAGGACCTCGACGTCCCCGAGCCCGGACCCGACGAGCTGCTCATGAAGGTCGAGGCCGTGGGCGTGTGCGCGAGCGACCTCAAGTGCTACCACGGCGCCACCAAGTTCTGGGGCGACGAGAACCGCGAGCGCTGGGTCCAGCCCGGCATCACCCCGGGCCACGAGTTCGTCGGCGAGGTCGTCGCCGGCTCCGACGAGGCCCTCGCCCTGCACGGCGTGCAGGTCGGCGACCGCATCGCCTGCGAGCAGATCGTGCCCTGCGGCGAGTGCATGTACTGCCAGCGCGGCTGGTACTGGATGTGCGGCCCGCACGACATGTTCGGCTTCAAGCACTACGACGGCGCGATGGCCGAGTACATGATCGTGCCGCCGCTCGCCCGCGCCCACAAGATCGACAAGTCCGTCCCGCCGCACCACGCCGCGTTCTCCGAGCCCCTCTCGTGCTCCCTGCACGCGGTCGAGCGCGCGCAGCTGACCTTCGACGACGTGGTCGTCGTGGCAGGCAGCGGCCCGATCGGCCTCGGCGCGATCATCGGCGCCGTGCACAAGAACCCCAAGATGGTCATCGCCCTCGACTTCGACGACCACAAGCTCGAGCTCGCCAAGAAGTGCGGCGCCGACCTCACGCTGAACCCCTCGAAGGTCGACGTCTACGAGGAGATCCGCAACCTCACCGGCGGCTACGGGGCCGACGTCTACATCGAGTGCACCGGCCACCCGAGCGCCGTCAGCCAGGGCCTCACCCTGCTGCGCAAGCTCGGACGCTACGTCGAGTACTCGGTGTTCAAGGACAACGTCTCGGTCGACTGGTCGATCATCTCCGACGACAAGGAGCTCGACGTCCTGGGCGCCCACCTCGGCCCGCACTGCTGGCCCGCCGCGATCAAGATGATCGAGTCCGGTGAGCTCCCGCTCGACGACATCTGCACCCACCAGTACCCGCTCGCCGAGTTCCAGGAGGCCCTCGACAAGGTCGGCGACTCCGCCGGCGCCTCGGTGAAGGTGTCCATCCTCCCCGGTCGCTGAGCCGGAACCGCCCCCTCCCGGACGGCGGCGCCGGACGCGATCATCGCTGATCGCGTCCGGCCGCGCCGGCACCTCCGCGGCTCACCGCCGAGCCGCACCCGAGCATCCCGCTCGCTCCTCCTTTCTCATCCTGCGCCCCGGGTCATCGCCGACCCCGGACGCCCGCACAGGAAGGCTGCTCCATGACGAGCACCGCCCCCGCCGCGCGCCCAGCCGCACGCCGCGCGACCCTCCCGAAGAAGAGGCACCTCGGCCGCTGGATCGGCGTGATCATCGCCGTGCTCGCGGTGATCCTCGTCGTCGCCGGCACCAAGGTCGTGCCCGACGGCCAGGAGGTCGCCTCCGGCCCCGCCGCCTTCGACAAGGCCACCTACGGGCCCAAGACCTTCCCGACCATCCAGAAGGGCATCGCCGAGAAGGCCGTCGCCGCGCCCGACCTCGCCGCGTCCATCGAGAAGGACCCCGAGGCCGCGAAGAAGGAGGGCGTCGAGTCCGCCGGCAACACGGTGTACGCGACGACCTTCACCGGCAAGGTCCACGACTGCGAATCCGGCATCTGCCAGGTCGCCGTCGACGGCATGCCGAAGGACGTCTCGGTGCGCATGCAGGTGGGCCCCGCGATCAACGGCACCGATCTGCGCGACGCGACCGGAACGCTGGGCTTCGGGCAGTTCACCAACCAGATCGAGTACCAGGACGCGGGCGCGGCGCTCAACGAGGAGATGAAGAAGCAGGTCCTCGATCCCGCGGGCGACCTCGACGGGAAGACCGTCACCGTCACCGGCGCCTTCACCGCGATCAACCCGCAGGGCTGGCTCGTCACGCCCTCGGACCTGGAGGTCTCGTGATGAGCGCCGACGCGGCCGACGGGGTCGACGAGCGCGAGGTCCGCGGTGACGTGGTCCTCGAGGCCCGCGAGGTCGTGAAGACCTACGGCGGCACCCGCGCGCTCAAGGGCGTCGACTTCACCGTGCGGCGGGGGAGCGTCACCACTCTGTTCGGGGAGAACGGCGCCGGCAAGTCCACGCTCATGAAGATCCTCTCCGGGGTCGAGCAGCCCACCTCGGGGCAGATCCTGCTCGACGGGGAGCCCGTGACCTTCGCGGACACCACCGAGGCCCGCGAGCACGGCATCGCGATCATCCACCAGGAGCTGAGCCTCGCCCCGAACCTCTCGATCCGAGACAACATCTTCCTGGGCCGCGAGATCTCCGGGCCCCGCGGCGTCGACTTCGCCGAGGAGCGACGGCAGACCGCCGCGCTGCTGCAGGAGATGCGGCTGGACGTGGACCCGTCCGCGCTGGTCGGCGACCTGCGGGTGGGTCAGCAGCAGATCGTCGAGATCGCGCGCGCCCTGTCGATCGACGCCCGCATCCTCATCATGGACGAGCCCACCTCGGCGCTCGCCGCCCGCGAGGTCGAGATCCTCTTCGAGATCATCGAGTCGCTGACGTCGCGCGGGGTCTCGATCGTCTACATCTCCCACCACCTCGAGGAGGCGCTGCAGGTCACCGACCGCGCCGTGGTGCTGCGGGACGGCTCGATGACCGCCGCGGGCGATCGCGCGGACATCGACCTGCCGTGGATCGTGCGGCACATGGTGGGCGAGCACTTCGACCTCGGCTCCCCGCCCACGGGCTACGAGCTGGGCGAACCGGTGCTGCGCATCGAGAACCTCACCGTGCGCGACCCCGAGAACCCCGAGCGGGCCGTCGTCGACGACCTCTCGCTCGACGTGCGCCGCGGCGAGATCGTGTGCCTGTACGGGCTCATGGGCGCCGGACGCACCGAGGTGCTCGAGGCCGTCGCCGGCAGCGGCGAGGTCGCGGGCGGCCGCATCCTCCACGAGGGGCACGCCCTGGGCCAGGAGACGATCGGGGAGCGGATCGGCCGCGGCATCGGCCTGGTGCCCGAGGACCGTCAGCGCGAGGGCCTCGTCCAGACCATGGACGTGGGCCAGAACCTCACCCTCGCGAGCATCCGCCAGTTCCTTCGCCGCGGCCTGCTCTCCCGCTCGAAGGAGGGCGCGCTCGCCGAGCGCATGGTCCGCGAGGTCACCGTGAAGACCTCGAGTCCGCGCGTGGCCATCGGCGCGCTCTCGGGCGGCAACCAGCAGAAGGTCGTGATCGGGAAGATCCTCGCCACCGACCCCGAGGTGCTGCTGCTGGACGAGCCCAGCCGGGGCATCGACATCGGTGCGAAGGCCGAGGTCTTCGCCCTGCTCGCCGAGAAGGCCCGCGAGGGCCTCGCCGTGCTCTTCACGACCTCCGAGGTCGAGGAGTGCTTCAGCATCGCCCACCGCATCGTCGTGCTCCGGCGTGGTCGCATCTCCGCCGAGTTCGAGCCCGGCACCGCCGACAAGTCCGACGTCATGGCCGCCTCTGGCGAGGCCGTCGCCCTCTGACCCGCTCCCGCTCGGACCCGCTCCCGCCCGCCTCCCGCCTCATCTCCGCGAACGGATGACTCCCATGACCTCCACCACCGCCACGGCAGCACCCCGACGGGGCCTCGACATCTCGAAGCTGCTCGTCGAGGGACGCGCGTTCCTCGCGCTCGCCCTCATCATCGTGGTGTTCTCGCTGCTCTCCCCGAACTACCTGACCGTCGACAACGTGCTGATCATGGCCTCGCACGTCGCGATCTACGCACTGCTGAGCCTGGGCATGCTGCTCGTGGTCCTCACCGGAGGCATCGACCTCTCCGTGGGCTCGACGCTCGGCTGCACCGCCGTCATCGCGGGCTTCCTGCTCAAGGGCGTGCCCCTGCACTTCCTGGGCGTCACCCTCTACCCGAGCGTGCCCGTCGCGGTGCTGGTCTCCGTCGCCCTCGGCGCGCTCATCGGCCTGGTCAACGGGGTGCTCGTCGCGAAGTTCAAGGTCGCCCCGTTCGTCGCGACCCTGGGCATGCTCTACGTCGTGCGCGGCGCCGCGCTGCTGATGACCAACGGACGCACCGTCAACGACCTCTCGGGCGACGAGGCGCTGGGCAACACGGGCTTCGAATGGCTCGGCTTCAACCGCCTGCTGGGCATCCCCGTGGGCGTGCTCATCATGGTCGTGGTCGCCGCCGTCATCGCCCTCGTGCTGGGGCGCACCACCTTCGGCCGCTGGCTGTACGCGACCGGCGGCAACGAGCGCGCCGCCCAGCTCTCCGGCGTCCCCGTGCGCACGGTGACCGTGTGGGTGTACGTGGTCTCGGGTCTGTGCTCGGCGGTCGCGGGCCTCATCCTCGCCTCGACCCTGACGAGCGCGAGCCCCACGGCCGGCAACACCTACGAGCTCACCGCGATCGCGGGCGTCGTCATCGGCGGCGCGGCCCTCTCCGGCGGCCGCGGCACCGTGCGCGGCACCCTCCTGGGCGCCTTCGTGATCGGCTTCCTCTCCGACGGCCTCGTCATCATCGGCGTCTCCGCCTACTGGCAGACGGTCTTCGTGGGCGCCGTCATCGTGGTCGCCGTGCTGCTGAACTCCCTGCAGTACGGGCGCCCGGGACGGACCGGCCGGCGCTTCGGCGCGGCACCGGGGACGGCGAAGGCCGACGGGACGGCGAAGGCCGACGGGGCGGAGCCGTCCGCGCACGCATCGCCGTCGGCCCCCGCCTCCCCGGATTCCCCCGCTGCTCCTGATTCCCCTGCTGCTCCCGATTCCCCCGACACCCCTGACAACCGGTCGTGACCCGCGACCGGATCCCCTCTCGCGATGTCCGCGTCGGACGCGCGCCCCTGGAAAGGACACCCACCATGGAACGCAGGATCTTCCTGACCGCTCTCGGCATCGGCGCCGCGACGGCCGGACTCGCCGCCTGCTCGAGCGGCTCGGACGACGCCTCCGGCTCGGACGGCGGCAGCGGCGGCGGCAAGGCCGGCGGGCTCATCACGATCATCGTCAACGACCCCTCGAACCCCTACTGGAAGACCGAGGGCGACGTCGCGGCGGCGAAGGCGAAGGAGCTCGGCTACACGACCACCGTCGGCGCCCACAAGGGCGACACCAACACCGAGAACACGCTCGTGGACACGGCGATCTCGAACAAGTCCGTGGCGCTGATCCTGGATCCCGCCAACGCCGACGGCTCGATCGGCACGATCAAGAAGGCGAACCAGGCCGGGATCCCCGTCTTCCTCGTGAACGCCGAGGTCAACGAGGCCGGCGTCGCGAAGTCCCAGCTCGTCTCCAACAACGCCCAGGGCGCCGCGATCGGCGCGCAGGAGTGGGTGAAGCGGATGAAGGAGAAGGGGAAGTACGTCGAGCTGTTCGGGCTGCCCTCGGACAACAACGCCCAGACCCGGTCCAACGGCTACGAGACCACGATCAGCCAGTACCCGGACCTCAAGAAGGTGGGCCAGGAGGTCGCCGACTGGGATCGCACCAAGGGGCACGACAAGGCGCAGTCGCTGCTGCAGGCGCACCCGGACATCGACGGCATCATCTCGGGCAACGACGAGATGGCGCTCGGGGCGATCGCCGCGCTCAAGGAGGCGAACGCCTTCGACGGGATCGTCGTGGGCGGCTTCGACGGCTCCCCCGACGCGGTGGATTCGATCAAGGCCGGGGAGCTCGCCTACACGGTGCTGCAGCCCGTCGCCCAGTTCGCCGCGAAGGCGGTCGAGATGGCCCATGCGCTCGTCGCCGACGGCACCGAGCCCGAGCAGGAGAAGCAGGCCTTCGACTGCATCCTCATCACGGAGGACAATGTCGACAAGATGACCGAGGCCTTCACCTACAGCGGCTGAGGAGGCGGCTCTCCAGCGGTCCGGGCGCACGCGCAGGCGCCCGGACCGCTCAGCCCTGCGCGGCCCGAACATTTGTGCTTGACGTATGTTCGGGTGGGTCCCTAGTGTCTGTCACGGCGGCAGCGCCTCGCGCGCGCCGCCGAGCCTGTGACCCACACGAAGGAGTGTCCCCATGAGCGCAGCCGAACCGGCAGCTCCCCCCGTGACCGGCGGCGAGCGCGTGCCCTTCCTCGATCGGCTCGGGATCCCGCACCCACTGCGCTGGGGCTTCCTCGGCGTGCTCATCTTCATGACCGGCAACGGCGTCGAGTCGAACTTCGTCTCCCCGCACATCGCGCATGCTCTCGGCGGCAGCGATCCGACAGCGCTCGCAGCGCGGGTGATCGCCTGCTACAGCGCTGCGGTGCTCATCGGCTCCTATCTCGCCGGCGCGCTCGCGGATCTGATCGGCCCGCGCCGCGTGATGGCGATCGGGTTCGGCGTCTGGGTGGTCTTCGAGATGGCGTTCCTCGGCTCCCTGCAGCTCGAGAACGTGTGGCTCGTGGGGATCAGCTACTTCCTCCGCGGATTCGGCTTCCCGCTGTTCGCCTTCGCGTTCCTGGTGTGGATCAACCACGTCGTGGACAAGGAGCGCAACGGCGCCGCGGTGGGCTGGTTCTACGTCATGTTCACCGGCGGACTTCCCACGCTGGGCTCGCTGGTCGCCTTCTTCATGATCCCCGCCTTCGGCGGTGACTACCTTGGCGAGAAGTGGACGATGCTCGCCTCGACGGTGATCGTGCTGATCGGCTTCCTCGTCGCCCGGTTCGGCGTCCACGAGGAGCACGGCTCGCGGCGCCTGGCGCCGGCGGGGGAGTCTCCGGCCGGAGTGATCCTCTCGGGCCTGCGCCTGACCTTCACCAACGGCCGCATCGCGATGGGCTTCCTGACGCGCCTGATCAACACCGCGCCCGAGTTCGGCATGTTCATCATCCTGCCCAACGTCATCTACGGGACGGCCGACCAGGGCGGGCTGGGCTGGAGCCAGTCGCAGTGGTTCATCATGACCACGGTCGTCTACGCCGGGAACATCCTGTTCAACGCGGCCTTCGGCGCCCTCGGCGACAAGGTCGGCTGGGTGAAGACGGTGCGCTGGTTCGGCAT
>NZ_JAKRMO010000036.1:0-43319 GCF_022346485.1 Brachybacterium sp. ACRRE
ACCCCGCGCGAGCCGCGCGACCCGCGCCCCAGCGAGGCCCCCGAGAGCCCCGTCGGCGGCACGACCGGCCGCACGACCGGCGGCCTCGACGCCCCCACCTCGCCGGAGACCACTCGCGAGGCCGACGGGAAGACCCCAGGCGGGAAGGGCGCCGCCTCCGGACGCACCGGCACGACGCCCCGCGAGCAGGTCGCGGACGTCCCGGCCTCCGGCAAGCGCACGGCGGGCGTCTGGATCGCCCTCGTGCTGGGCGCCATCGTGCTGATCCTGCTGCTCGTGTTCATCCTGCAGAACAACCACCCGGCGAACTTCCACTACTTCACCGCCGACTTCTCGCTGCCGCTGGGCGTCGCCATGCTGCTGGCTGCGATCGCCGGCGCCCTGGTGATGGCGCTGGTCGGCTCCGTGCGCATGTTCCAGCAGGGCCGCACCATCAAGAAGCTCCGCAAGCAGCAGGGCAAGATCCAGAGCATGCTGGACCGCTGAGCCGACTTCCCCGTCGGCCCGGATCCCGGGAGCGAAGCCGGGATCGTGTCCGGGATCTCCTGGGAAACCGACCTGGACGTGCGCTGTGCACAGCGCACGTCCAGGGAACTCCCACCCGTGCGGTTCACGGTGGTGCCATGACCACAGACCAGGATCAGAACTTCGAGGCCCGTCTCCTCGTCGTGGACGACGAGCCGAACATCCGCGACCTGCTCGCCACCTCGCTGCGCTTCGCGGGCTTCGAGGTCTTCACCGCCTCGACCGGCAACGAGGCCATCCGCGAGGCCACCGAGCACCAGCCGGACCTGGTGGTGCTGGACGTCATGCTCCCCGACATGGACGGCTTCACCGTCACCCGGCGCCTGCGCGACCGCGGGGAGCAGTACCCGATCCTCTTCCTCACCGCCAAGGACGACACCAAGGACAAGGTGCAGGGCCTCACGGTGGGCGGCGACGACTACGTCACCAAGCCCTTCAGCCTCGAGGAGGTCGTCGCGCGGATCCGCGCCGTGCTGCGCCGCACGCACGGCGGCACCGAGGACACCGTCGAGAGCGCGCTGGTCGTGGGCGATCTGAGCCTCGACGAGGACTCGCACGAGGTCTACCGCGGCGACATCGCCATCGACCTCTCCCCCACCGAGTTCAAGCTGCTGCGCTACCTCATGCTCAACGCCGGCCGGGTGGTCTCCAAGACGCAGATCCTCGATCACGTGTGGGACTACGACTGGTCCGGCGAGGTCGGCATCGTCGAGTCCTACATCTCCTACCTGCGCCGCAAGATCGACGTGATCGGCGAGCCGATGATCCACACCAAGCGCGGCATCGGCTACGTGCTGCGCTCTGCCGAGGGCCGCTGATCCGCTCCCCGTGTCCTTCCCGACCCTGAACGCCCAGCGGCCCGTGTCCCTGTGGACACGGCTGGTCACGCTGATCTCGCTCGTGCTGGTGCTGGGCACGCTGCTGACGGGCGCGCTGTCGCTCACACTGCTGCACCGCACCCTCATGCAGTCCAAGGACAGCGAGCTGCGCACGGGCATGCAGGGCATCGTGAGCGTCGCCGCGGCGGGTCTCGACGACTCCAGCGAGTCCGACGGGACCGGGGACTCCGACAGCTCCGACACCGAGGACCACCACGCCTCGTACGCCCCGGTGGACTTCGTGGTCGCCGTCCACGACGACGACGGCAAGCAGATCTACCGCAACGACAACTACCACGACGACAGCTCCGTGGACCTCACCTTCCCCGCCTGGACCGTCGCGCAGGTGAAGCAGCAGGGCGGGCAGCCGTTCACCATGATCGACACCGACGGCAACCGCTGGCGGGTCCGGGCCATGGTCGACGGCGACACGGGCGGCGGCAGCGTCTTCGTAGCCCTGCCCCTGGACAGCGTGGACCGCACGATGCGGGAGATGGCACTGGTCATCGTGCTGGTGGGCACGTTCGTAGTGCTCGTGGGCATGGGCGCCGGCGGGTACATGGCCCACCGCGCGCTCGAGCCGCTGCGCGATGTCGAGGAGGTCGCCTCGCAGATCGTCGCCGGCGACCTCTCGCGCCGCGTGCCGGTGACGGACACCAGCCAGGAGGTCAACGCCCTCGCGGTCTCCCTCAACGAGATGCTCGTGCGCCTCGAGCAGTCGTTCATCGCGCAGGCCGACAGCGAGGAGAAGGCGACGGCCTCCGAGGCCCGCATGCGGCGCTTCGTGGGCGACGCCTCCCACGAGCTGCGCACGCCGCTGGCCGCGATCCGCGGCTTCGGCGAGCTCTACCGGATGGGGGCGCTCAGCGGCGAGGAGAACGTGGCCTCGGCGATGCGCCGCATCGAGGACGAGGCCCGCCGTATGGGCTCCCTCGTGGAGAACCTGCTGCGTCTGGCCCGGCTGGACGAGAACCCCGAGATGGACCTCGAGCCCCTGGACGTCACCGACGCGGTCTTCGACGTCGCCCAGGACCTGCGGGCCCTGGACCCGACCCGCCAGGTCATGGTGGTTTCCCTCTCGGGCACGCCGCTGTCCGTGAGCCCGCACATCCCCGTGGGCGTGCAGGGCGACGAGCCCTCGCTGCGCCAGGTGCTGCTGAACCTCGTGGGCAACACCAACCGCCACACGCCCAAGGGGTCTCCCGTGGAGATCGCCGTGGGCCGCGAGGACGGCGGCACCGTCGCGATCGAGGTGCGCGACCACGGCGAGGGCATCTCCGAGGACCAGCGCGAGAAGGTCTTCGAGCGCTTCTACCGCACGGACGTCTCCCGCCAGCGCTCGGCGGCGCAGGGCGGCGGCGCGGGCCTGGGCCTCTCGATCGCCGCGACGATCGTCCAGCAGCACCACGGCTCGATCCGCGTGCTCGAGACCCCCGGCGGCGGCGCCACCTTCCGGGTCGAGCTGCAGGCCGCGGACCTCACGGCCGACCAGGTGGTCGAGCCCGATCAGACCAGCACGATCACCGGCGACGGGCCCGCGGGGGCCGACGGTCGGGGCTGACCGGCCCTCTCAGGCGCCCGGCCATTCGGGGGCATCGAGCACCTGCCCCACGAAGGTGTGCCCGGTCAGCTGCTGCGAGAGCACGTTCGCGCGGGCGAGGAACTCGCGGGCCGCGACGCGTCCGAGCTCATCGTGCGCCTCGACGCGCACCTGGCCGCAGGCGTCGTCGCTGCCGAGCCGGAAGGCGCCCTCGGGCGCCTCGCCGACGGGAGGCAGCGGATCCACGTGCCCCTCGAGGCCCAGCACCAGATCGTGCGGGACCTCGTCGGGCAAGAGCTCCAGCGCCGCGGCGGCGCGGGCCGTGCGCTCGCGCCGCGCCTGCGCGCGCCGGGCACCGGGAACCCGCAGACCGCTCGCGAGCAGACGGCGCGTGAGCTCCTTGTTGCCCAGGAACTCGACCCCCGCGGCCTCGAGCCCGGGCCGGGCCTGCTCGGGCCAGTCGTAGTGGTCGAGGTCGAAGGACCGCGGGTGCAGGCCGGCGCGGGCCGCCGTCTCGTGCAGCTCGACGAGCGAGGCGTCGGAGACCAGGTGGCCCCAGAGCGTGCCGTGGCGCTCCCAGCGCGGGGTGTCGGCGAGGACGGTCATGGGCCCATCGTCTCTCACCTGGGGCCGGGCCGTCCGGAGGCCCGGGTCAGATCACGGCCGCGACCGCGAGCAGCACGAAGCCCGTGAAGATGACGCCGACACGCCCCACGTGCCAGCCGTCCCATCTGCTCAGCTGCGCCCTCCAGTCGCTCGGCGCGCCCCTCTCGTCGCAGTCCCAGGTCCTGACCCTGTTGTTGATCGGCACGAGAAGGACGATCGAGAGCACGATCCCGACGACCAGGAGCGCACCGGACGCTCCGGCGAGCACCGTGCGGTCCGCCCCCTCGGCCGTGACAGCGCTGAGCAGGACGAGCAGGATAGCTCCGGCATACCACCAGGGCATGAGCCTCCCCATCACGCGAGCGGAGTCCGCACGGGCGAGAAGTCCGGTCTCTCCCGGAAGCCGGGAGAAGAGCGGAGCGGCGATCGCTGCGACCATGAGCTCGACGCCAACGAGAGTGCCGGTGACGACGAGGGCGAGTGCGAGAAGTGCGATGTGCATCGGTCCACCGTCCCAGCGTGGTGACGCGACGTGAAGTACTGACGGGAATGTCAGCGCTATCGTCAACCGCATGGAGACACGACACCGTCCATCCCTCGCCGGGGACTGCCCCGTCGACGCCGCCCTCGAGGTGATCCGGGGCCGGTGGAAGGGAACGATCCTCTGGCGCCTCGAGGACGGCCCCATGCGCACATCAGAGCTGCGCCGCAGCATCCCCGGCATCACCGAGCGGATGCTCATCCGGCACCTTCACGAGCTCGTCGCCGATGGGATCCTCGAACGTGAGGACGCGGGGACGATCCCGCCGCACGTCACCTATCGGCTCTCGGAGTACGGCCGGACGCTCGCTCCCATCGTGTGGGACCTGTGCCGTTGGGGTCGACTGCACCAGGAGCGCCGCGCCACGGAGAGCCTGTGACACCGCGGCTCCACGAGCTCAGGTGCCCGGCGCTCCCTGGGGGTCCGGCGTGCTCTGGTGGTGGCGCAGCAACCAGGTCCCGTCGACCCGCACCCACAGCGAGGAGCGCCGCTGGGTGCCGCGGGCGTCGGAGGTGACGAAGCGCAGCAGCACCACGCCGTCGGAGATCTCCTCGACGATGAACTCGCGCGCGCGCAGACCCGGCACCGGGGCGAGGACGGCCAGCACCTGCTCGCGGTCGTAGCTGCGGCCCGAGGTGCCGATCTCCGTGAAATCGGGGTGCAGCAGCTCGGCCGCGCGCTCGGGGTTCTTGCGCAGGAGATCGCTGAGCAGCACCTGCTCGCGGGCGACGATCTCCTCGAAGGGGGCCGAGTCCGGATCGGCGGAGGACCAGGCCGACGGGCCACCACTGCCCTGTGCGTCGTCGGCCCCCGCGCCGGAGCGCTCGGGGCCGGCGCTGTCTGCGTCGAAGAGGCTGAACAGGTCGTCGGCCGGAGAGGCGGCCGACGCGGAGTCGGCGCCGGGATCCGCAGGTGCGGAGCTGTCCGGGGTCAGGCACAGTCGCGGAGCGGACGCGGATCCCGTGGACCCTGAGGCCCCCGTCGCACTTCCTCCGTCGCCGGATCCCTCGGAGGCGCGGTAGCCGGGACCGACCTCGGGGTCCTGCTTCTTGGAGAAGGCGACGGCGGCGCCGTTCGCGCGGCGGTCGGCGGCTTCGTTCATGCGGTGGCCGGCGTGGCCCTTGACCCACTCGAACTCGACGCTGCGGCCGGCGAGCGCCCGGTCGATCGCCTTGAGGAGATCCACGTTCATGACGGGCTTGCCGTCCTTCTTGCGCCAGCCCTTGCGCTTCCAGCCGGGCATCCACTTCGTCACCGAGTTGATGACGTACTGGCTGTCGCACAGCACGTGAAGGTGCTGGTCGGCGTCCACCGCGGTCGCCTCGAGCAGATCGAGGACGGCCTTGAGCTCCCCCATGTTGTTCGTCCCGTGCGGCCACCCGCCGGCCCGCCAGGTCTGATCATCGATGTACCAGGCCCAGCCCGCCGGGCCGGGGTTTCCGAGCGCAGACCCGTCGGCCGCAGCGGTGATCGTCATGGCCCAATCGTTCCACAGCCCGGAGCAGGGCCGATCCCCGATCGACGCGGAGAGTTGGTCACGCGGGGGTGTTCTCGGTTACCCCGCGGGCGCCCGGGAAGAGTACGGTAACCGGTCGTCGGGGCGCGTCCATGCTCCGCGAACAAGGAGCATCCATGTCCTCGACCTCTGAGTCGACGCGCGCGACGGCCGCGCCCTCGGTCCGCGAGCTCACGCTGCGCGGCGTGATCCTCGGCGGGATCATCACCCTCGTCTTCACCGCGGCGAACGTCTACCTGGGCCTGAAGTCCGGACTGACGTTCGCGACCTCGATCCCGGCCGCGGTGATCTCCATGGCCGTGCTGCGGTTCTTCCGACGCCACAGCGTCGTCGAGAACAACATCGTGCAGACCATCGCGTCCTCCGCGGGCACGCTCTCGGCGATCATCTTCGTGCTGCCGGGCCTCGTGGTCGTCGGCTGGTGGAGCGGCTTCCCGTACTGGACCACCGTCGCGCTGTGCGCCGTGGGCGGCCTGCTGGGCGTCATGTACTCGATCCCGCTGCGCCGCGCCCTGGTCACCGGTTCCGACCTCCCCTACCCCGAGGGCGTCGCCGGCGCCGAGGTGCTCAAGGTCGGCGATGCCGAGGGCGGGGCCGAGGAGAACCGGCGCGGCCTGCGCGCGATCCTGCTGGGCGGCATCACGTCGGCCGCATTCGCCCTGGTCGCCGCGCTCCAGGCGATCAGCAACTCGGTCACCGCGGCCTTCCGCATCGGTGGGGGCGGCACCATGATCGGCACGAGCCTGTCGTTCGCGCTCGTCGGCGTCGGCCACCTCGTCGGCATCACTGTCGGCATCGCGATGCTCGTGGGCCTCGTCGTCTCCTACGGCGTGCTGCTGCCCATCATGTCCAGCGGCCAGCTGCCCGCCACCGGCGCGATCGCCGACGCCGTGGACACCGTCTTCTCGGGCGATGTGCGCTTCGTGGGCGCCGGCGCGATCGCGATCGCCGCGATCTGGACGCTCGTGCGGATCGCGCGTCCCATCATCGGCGGGATCCGCGGCTCGCTCGCCTCGACGATCACCCGCCGCGGCGGCGGCAGCGTCGAGAAGACCGAGCGCGACCTGCCCTTCACCCTGGTCGCCGTGATCACGGTGGTCTCGATGATCCCGATCGGGATCATGCTGTGGCTGTTCGTGAAGGACACCGCGCTCGTGCACAGCGCCGGCGGCCTGATCGCCGTCTGCATCCTCTACGTGCTGATCGCCGGCCTGCTCGTCGCCTCCGTGTGCGGGTACATGGCCGGACTGATCGGATCCTCGAACTCGCCGATCTCCGGCGTGGGCATCCTGGTCGCGATCACCGCGGCGCTCGTCATCAAGCTCGTGCACGGCTCCGACCCCTCGCAGACCGCTGCGCTCGTCGCCTTCACCCTGTTCACGACCGCGATCGTGTTCGGCATCGCGACGATCTCGAACGACAACCTCCAGGACCTCAAGACCGGCCAGCTCGTCGGCTCCACCCCCTGGAAGCAGCAGGTCGCGCTCGTGATCGGCGTGGGCTTCGGCTCGCTGATCATCCCGCCGGTGCTGGGGCTCATGTCCACGGCCTTCGGCTTCCAGGGCGCTCCCGGCGCGGGCCCCGACGCCCTGGCCGCGCCCCAGGCCACGCTCATCGCGTCGCTGGTCAAGGGCATCTTCGGCGGGGACCTGGACTGGGGCCTGATCGGCATGGGCGCGCTTATCGGCCTGGTCGCGATCATCATCGACGAGATCCTCAGGGCCCGCAGCTCGCGCCTCGCGCTGCCGCCGCTGGGCGTCGGCATGGGGATGTACCTGCCGATGAGCACGACCCTGCTGATCGTGGTCGGCGCCGTGATCGGCCTGTTCTACGGCCGCTGGGCCAAGCGCTCGAAGCGCCCCGAGCTCGCCGGGCGTCTGGGCACCCTGCTCGCGACCGGCATGATCGTGGGCGAGAGCCTGTTCGGCGTGGTCTTCGCGGGCATCGTCGCCGCGACGGGGAAGGACGCCCCTCTCGCGATCGTCGGCGACGGCTTCGCGACCCCGGCGATGATCCTCGGCGTGATCGTGTTCGTGATCGCCACCGCGGCGCTCTACCGCACCGTGGGCCGCAGCGCCGGACGGGAGATCGTCGAGAAGTGAGGGCGGGCCCGGTCGGGCCGGTCTGTCGGGCCGGTCCCGCGGGTCGGGCCGACGGGATCAGTCGGTGCGCTCTCCAGCGTCGATGCGGCGCTTCCGCGGGCGCGCGGGCGCTGAGTCCCCGTCCTGCGAATCCAGCTCACGGATCCACTGGCGCACGCCGCGGCGGAGCACGAACGCCCCGATCAGTGCGATCACGCAGGAGACGATCGCTCCGATCCAGGTCGCCGCGGCTGCGGCGGCGGGCGCCGATGCGACGGCGAGGCTCAGCGGGAGCACGACGACCATCGAGATGAGCGAGATGATCATGGCCGCTCCGATGTAGGTGAGGATGCTGAGCACGAACATCGAGATGCCCGGCCTGCGCGTCGTGCACTCCCGTCCCAGAACGATCGCCGCGAGCGCGAGGATCGCGCAGGATCCAGCGATGCTCGCGACCAGTGAGCCCACGAGGCTCCAGCCCGTCGGGACGGCGTCATCCATGATCGGCGTGTGCCCGCCCAGGACTGTGAGCGCGGTCCCCGCGGCGGAGACGAACACCATCAGGGCGGATTCGAGGGCGACGAGCGCGACGCGGCCGTGGACGCGGTCGGCGCGGGACATCCCCAGGCTCGCCCACAGCTCGGTGCGCGAGGCGGTGTCCTGGCGGCCGTAGCGGTACCAGGCCAGCACTCCCCACACGGGCGCGATGCTGGCCATCGCATCGGTGACGGTCACCGCCAGGACGAGCGCGATCACGGACAGGATCACCGTGCCGGCGAAGGTCTCGGAGTTCAGTCGCATGTCCGCCGCCAGGGCGCGGCGCCATGCGGAGGTGCGGGCCGGACCGTCGCCCTGCACGGGTCGAGAAGGTCGGGCACCGTGTGCGGGTGCTGCCTCGTGTGCGGTCATGCCGTCCCCTCCTTCGTCGTGCGGTGCGTGCGTGCTCTCGACGCCGCCGCCCGCAGCGGATACGTGACCAGGTCGCTCAGCTCGGGCCGGTGCAGCTGGGTCTCGGTGTCGAGCCCGACGGCGTCTTCGGCGGAGATCAGCGCCCAGGTGGTCCCGCTGATCTCCGCCGGGCCGATGAGCCCGGGCAGGTCGTTCCCCTGGGTCGTGGGCGCGGGTGCTCCCAGCACCAGGAAGTCGTCCTTCAGGTCCTCGACGGATCCTTCGAGCACTGCGGCGCCGTCGGCCATGACCACGAGGTGGTCGATGAAGCGGTCCATGCCGTCCAGGTCGTGCGTGCTCAACAGCAGGGAGCGCCGCTCCCGCGCCAGGAGGTCGCGCAGGATGTCCACGAGGCGCTCCCTCGCGAGGGGATCCAGACGCGCGAGCGGCTCGTCGAGGATCAGCAGCCGGGGATCCTGCGCGAGGGCCGCGCTCACGCCGAAGAGCGCCGCCTGCCCGTCGGACAGGTCCTGCAGACGGCGGTCCATCGGGACGCCGAAGGACCGCAGCCGGCGGCCGAAGTCCCGCACCGAGAAGCCGGGGATCGCCGCCCGGCGCAGGCGCGCCACGTGGTGGGCGGTCCAGTGCTCCGGGTAGCCGTGCGGATCGGGCACCGACGCGAGCCCCTCGGGCGGAGCCGTCCGCGCCGCGCCCTGCTCGATCCCGAGCACCTCGATCCGACCGGAGGTCGCACGGATGGCGCCCTCGATCGCCCGAAGTGCCGTGGTCTTGCCCGCTCCGTTCGCCCCGACCAGTCCCGTGACCTGGCCGGCGGGAGCCGTGAACGTCAGCCCGCGCAGCGCGCGGATGGGATCGCCGTACGGCTTCTCCGGGCTGGGGATGCTCACACCGAGACCGCGGACGGCGACGGCGGGCGCTGGTGAGCCATCGCTCTCCGGTCCGACCTGCGTCTCCGTGCGGTCCGAGTCAGCGGGCACGGACGGCGTGCGGCCCGGTCCTGTGAGGCCCGGTCCTGTGAGGCCCGGTCCTGTGAGGCCCGACCCCGTGCGGCTCGGTCGTGGGCGCCTCGGGCTCATCGTTCCTCCTCGATACGTCGGCCGAGCATCGTGCGCAGCGTCGCGTCGTCGATCCCGCCCGAGCGCGCCGCGTCGACCGCCTCGCCGAGCGACCGGTCGATGCGGTCCAGTGCGCGTGCGCGCAGCTCGTCGGGGTCCTGGGCGCGCACGAACACGCCCTTGCCGCGGACCGAGTCGGCGAGGCCATCGGCCACGAGCTCGTTGTAGGCGCGGGTGGTGGTGATGACGCTGACCCGCAGGTCGCGGGCGAGCGTGCGGATCGAGGGCAGGGCCTCGCCGCTCGCGAGCTCGCCGCTGAGGATCGCGGCGGCGAGCGCGGCGCGGATCTGCTCGTAGATCGGATCGGAGGATCCAGGATCGATGTGCAGCTGCATCCTGCTCGCCCCCTCCCCTGCTCCGGCGTTGCCGCGTGTGCTTACTGTCTATATGCGCTATAGACAGTAAGCACGGCCTCCGGTCGCGTCAAGGGGTCAGGGGATCCGGGCGACGGTCATCCCGGTCGACGTCGGCGCTCCGCCGAGCCCGACGAGGGCCTCCGGCAGGTCCTCCAGACCGATGATCGACCCCAGGTGCGCGGCGGGATCCAGGCGGCCGTCGGCGATCTCCTCGAGCAGTTCCCGGTACTCCCCCGCCGCCAGGCCGTGGCTGCCCAGCACCTGCAGCTCGAGGCCGATCACGCGGCCCATCGGCAGCGCGGGGTCCGCGTCCTCGCCCAGCAGCAGCCCCACCTGCACGTGACGTCCGCGGGGGCGCAGGGAGCGGATGCCCGCGGCCGCAGTGCGCGCGGAGCCGAGCGCGTCGATCGTGACATCGGCGCCGCCGCCGCTCGCCGCGAGCAGCCGCTCGACGAGGTCATCGACCTCCTCGTCGGGAGTGGTCGGCACGGGCTCGGCGCCGAGCGCCCGGGCCGCCTCGAGCGCTCCGGGCGAGACGTCCACGGCGAGCACGCGTGCGCCGTCCGCCACCGCGATCTGGATGACGGAGAGCCCGACGCCGCCGCACCCGAGCACCACCACGCCCTCCCCGTCGCGCACGCGGGCCTGGGTGCGCACGGCGTGGAACGCGGTGCCGAAGCGGCAGCCGAGTCCCGCGGCGGCGAGCATGTCGATGCCGTCGGGCAGGGCGACGAGGTTGTGGTCGGCCTCGATCACGACGACCTGCTCGGCGTAGGAGCCGGGCAGGTCGAAGCCGGGCTGGTGCTGGTCGGGGCACACCTGGGTGGCTCCCGCGCGGCACTGCGCACAGCGCCCGCAGGACAGGATGAACGGCGCGGTCACGCGGTCGCCCACGCGGAACCGGGTGACCTCGGGGGCGACCTCGCGGACCACGCCGGCGAACTCGTGCCCGGGGGTGTGCGGGAGGGAGACGGAGTCGTCGTGCCCCTGCCAGGCGTGCCAGTCGCTGCGGCACACGCCCGTCGCGCGGACCTCGATCACCGCCCCGCGCGGCGGGCACGCGGGGTCCTCCACCTGCTCGACGCGGGGCGGGGTGCGGAAGGCGTCGTAGCGCACGGCTCTCATGGAGCCATCGTGCCGCACAGGGGCCGCGGCGCATCCCGCCGTCTCGCCGGGGCCGGGCGGGGCCGACGCCCGACGAGACGCGCGCCCGTCACTCCTCCTCGTACGCAGCCCTCTTCTCCTGCACCGCGCGCAGGCGGGCGAGGTCGAGCTTGCGGCCGCGCTGGAAGTCCACGACGCCGTTCTTCTCCTGGAACACGTCGGTGAGCTGCGTGTAGCAGTAGGCGAACATGAGCGGGTCGCCCAGCAGCACGTCCGTGAGGCCCTCGAAGCGCTCGTAGAGCTCCTCCTCGCTCGAGATCCGCTGCCCGTAGCCCCACGACTGGGAGGCGTTGTTGCCGGCCTCGCGGGCGGCGCGCGCCGCCTCCTCGGCGTTCCACCAGATGCCGCCGTACTCGGAGACGAAGTAGGGCTGCCCCTCGTAGTCCAGGGAGAAGGAGCCGTCCGCGAAGGGCAGCTCGCCGTCGCCGAGCTCGCGGCGGTTGGCGAAGGGGCGGCCCTCGGCGAGGCCGGACTGCTCCGCGCGGAAGCGCTCGGGATCCTGCTCGTAGGAGTGGGAGTCGAAGACGTCGGCCCCGCGCACGCGGTGCGAGTAGCCGGAGGTGTCGAGCACCGGGCGGGTGGGGTCGGCGAGCTTCGTCGCGTCGTACATCGCCTGGGTGACGTCGTCGAGCTGGGTGATGCGGTCGTGGCGCACCTGGTGGGTCTCGTTCAGGGGGCACCAGCCCACGATCGCAGGGTGGTTGATGTCCCGGCGCACCGCCTCGACCCACTGGCCGATGAACGCCGCGGTGGGCTGCTGGTTGTCGCCCGTCGGCCCGCGCCCGGAGACGCCCCAGTCGCCGAACTCGCCCCAGACCAGGTAGCCGTGGACGTCGGCCCAGAAGAGCATGCGCTCCTCGAAGACCTTCTGGTGCAGGCGCGCACCGTTGAAGCCGGCCTCGAGGGAGAGGCGCACGTCGCCCTTGATCGCCTCGTCCGACGGGGCGGTCATGAAGGTGTCCTCCCACCAGCCCTGGTCCAGGACCAGGCGCTGGAAGACCTTCTCGCCGTTGATGCGGAACTCGTGGTCGCGCAGCGAGGTCGAGCGCAGGCCGGTGTAGGAGCGGACCGTGTCCAGGACGGCGCCGCCGTCGGCCACGAGGCGCAGCTCGAGGGAGTAGAGCTGCGGGTCGCCCGGGCCCCAGACGCGCACCTGGTCCTCGGGGACCGTGATCTCGAGGTGCGGGGCGAGGTCGAGGTCCGCGCGGACCTCGGCGCTCGCGACGGTGCCGCCGCCGACCTCGCCGAGCACGGCCTCCAGTCGGGTGCCGGGGGTGCTGCGCGAGAGCGGGACGTCGATCGCGAAGGAGTGGGAGGCGAGCGAGGGCACCACGCGCAGCGAGCGGATCGCGTCCTCGGGGACGCCCTCGAGCCAGACCGTCTGCCAGATGCCGGTCACCCGGTGGTAGGTCGCGTGGCTCGCCTCGTAGAAGACCGACTGCTTGCCGCGCGCCTGCAGGTCGTGGCGGGAGTCGCGGGCGCGCACGACGATCTCGACGCTGCCCCCGGCGGACACGACGCCCGAGAGGTCCGCGTCGAAGGGCGTGAAGCCGCCGCGGTGGCGGGCGACCTCGACCCCGTCGGCCCAGACGGTCGCGTCGTGGTCGACGGCGCCGAAGTGCAGCACCGGGCGCAGCCCCTCCCAGCTCGCGGGCACGCTGACCGTGCGGCGGTACCAGACGGCCTCCATGAAGTCACGGTCGCCGATGCCGGAGGCCGGCGACTCCGGCGGGAAGGGCACGAGGATCTCGGTGGCGAGCTCGCGCTCGAGCAGTCCGCGCTCGCGGCCTGTGTCGCCGCGGTCGATCTCGAACTGCCAGGTGCCGTTGAGGTTCAGCCAGGCCTCGCGCTGCAGCTGCGGGCGCGGGTGCTCAGGGCGCGGGACGTCGCCGGTCGGGACGTCGCCGGATCCGTCCGACGACGGGGCGTCCAGCGCGGCGGCGAGCTCGTCGGCGCGGGCGAAGAGGTCGGTCAGGTGCGAGGGCAGCTCGGGCACGGCGTGCTGGTCGCTCGCGGGGCTCTGCTCGGGTGCGGTCACGGTGGTCCTTCCATCGGCGCTGATCGGCGGGCCGGACGGCGCCGGCACCTCAAGTCAACACCGCCGCGCCCCGGATTGCAACGTGGGAAACACGGATGGTCAGCGACGCGGCCCTGCGGAGCTCTCGCGCGCCACCAGGCGATAGGGGACGACGTGCTCTCCCCCGCCGGGCGTCCCTTCACCCGGCCCACCGGGACCCGATCCTCCCGGGCCTTCCGAACCTCCCGGGCCGATCGCGGCGTCGAGGGTCGCGGCGATGAGGTCGTCGAGGTCCGGGGCGATCGAGCTCAGCGCGGGGTGGGCGTGCCGCGCTCCAGGGGTGTCATCCCAGCCCACCACCCCGACGTCCCCGGGGACGTCGAGCCCGGACTCGCGCAGGCCCGCGAGGGCGCCGATCGCGAGCTGGTCGTTGGCCGCGGAGATCGCGTCGAACGCGACGCCGCGCTGGACGAGGTCGAGCACCGCGCGCCGCCCCTCGGCCATGTCCCACGCGCCCACGTGCGCGATCCGCTCCGGGTCGCTCGCGATGCCGCTCGCCCGGCAGGCGGCGCGGAAGCCCGCGAGGCGGTCGGTGCCGGCCGAGCGCTGCTCGGACTCCCCGCCCAGGAAGACGGGTCGGCGATAGCCGCGCTCGACCAGATGGCGGACCACGTCGGCCGAGGCCTCGACGTTGTCGACGGCGACGTGGGTGACGCCCTCGGCGCTCAGCAGGTGCTCGCCGAGCAGCACGAGCGGCGGCCCGTCCCCGCGGTCCCGGATCTCGACGGGGTCCAGCGCCTCCGGGGAGATCACGACCGCATCGACCGGGCGGCTGATGCGTCCGCGCACGTGGGCGCGCTCGACCTCGCCCCGGCCCAGCGACAGCTCGACGCTCACGGTGTACCCGCGCTCCTTGGCCGCGACGTGCAGCATCTGCGCGAGCTGGGCGAAGTAGGGGTTGGAGAGCTCGGGCAGCACGAGGGCGATGGTGTGCGTCGGGCCGCCGCGCAGCTCCCGGCCGATCGTGTTCGGCACGTAGCCGAGCTCGCTGATGGCCCGTTCGACCCGCTCACGGGTCTCGGGCCGCACGACGGGCCGGTCGTTGACGACGTTCGAGACCGTCTTCCACGAGACCCCGGCGGCCTTCGCCACGTCCTTGATGCTCACGCGCCTGGCCATCGCGCACCGCCTTCCTGCTGTTCCGGGGACCGTCCACCCCGCCCCCGGTGATCCGCCGAGGATACCGGCCGGCCTCGCCCCCCCAGGTGCGTTGCTCACATCGGGACCCGCAGATGAGGGTGAACGGCGAGGACAGCCGTAGGCTGATGGCTTCGTGTGCCGTCCCACCTGCCATGGCACCGCGCCTCGCCGCGCACTGCGCGACGACGGCGGCGCGCCGTCCGCGCGCAGCCCCGGGGAGCCTCCCCGTCGGGCACGTCCCCGGGCCCTGCCCGTCGGACGCCGACCGGGTCTCCCCCCGTCGGACCAGCGGACCGCAGCGCGCAGGGCGGGACCGCGTCCTCTAGAACGGAAATCCGTGACCTCCACTGACTTCGCGCGCCTCGGCGTGCCCTCGCACCTCATCGACGCCCTCGCCCCGCAGGGCATCACCACCCCCACCCCGATCCAGTCCGCGACCCTCGGCGACTCCCTCGCCGGCCGCGACGTGCTGGGCCGCGGCCGCACCGGCTCCGGCAAGACCTATGCCTTCGGCCTCCCGCTCGTCGCCCGCCTCGAGCAGGACGCGCGCAAGCGCCGCGCCCGCTTCCCGCGCGCCCTCGTGCTGGCACCGACCCGCGAGCTCGCCGCCCAGATCGACCAGTCCCTGACACCGCTGCTGCGCGCAGCGAACCTGCGCAGCACCGTCGTCTTCGGCGGCGTCGGCCAGAAGCCGCAGGTGGATGCGATCGCCCGCGGCGTCGACGTGCTCGTCGCCTGCCCCGGCCGTCTGCTGGACCTCATGGGCCAGGGCCACGTGGACCTCGGCGCCGTCGAGATCACCGTGCTCGACGAGGCCGACCACATGGCCGACATGGGCTTCCTGCCGATGGTCCGCCGGATCCTCGCCAAGACCCCCGCGAAGGGCCAGCGCATGCTGTTCTCCGCGACCCTGGACCAGGGTGTCCAGAAGCTCGTCAAGGAGTTCCTGCACTCCCCCGTCACCCACTCGGCCGATCCGGAGACCAGCCCGGTCTCGACGATGGAGCACCACGTGCTCGAGGTCGGCGCGGATGCGAAGTTCGACGTGCTGCGCGACCTCGCGGCGGCGCCCGGACGCACCATCCTGTTCACCCGCACCAAGCACGGTGCGAAGAAGCTCGCCCAGAAGCTGAGCCGCTCGGGCGTGGCCGCCGTAGAGCTGCACGGCAACCTCTCCCAGGGCGCCCGCACCCGCAACCTCGAGGCCTTCGGCTCGGGGACCGCGAGCACGCTGGTCTCCACCGACATCGCCGCCCGCGGCATCCACGTGGACGACGTCGCCCTGGTCGTGCACGCGGACCCGCCGGTCGAGCACAAGGCGTACCTGCACCGCTCGGGCCGCACCGCGCGCGCCGGCGGCTCCGGCACCGTGATCACCGTGCGCACGCCCGACCAGAAGAAGGACGTGCACGACCTCATGCGCAAGGCCCGCATCACGCCGGCCCAGCACGAGGGCGTGGTCGTCACGAGCCCCGTGCTGAGCGAGCTCGCCCCCGGCGAGCGCGTCTTCACCGAGCCCGCGCCGGCCCCGGCGCAGCAGCCCCAGCAGGGCGGCGGACGCGGCCAGGGCGGTCGTGGGCAGGGCGGTCGCGGTCAGGGCGGCGGTCGCGGTCAGGGCGGTCGCGGCAGCGGCGGCGGTCGCTCCTCCGGGGGCCGCGGTCGCGGCGGCCAGGGCGGCCGCGGACAGGGCTCCCAGGACGGTCGCTCCGGCGACGGCTCGCGCTCCGGCCAGGACGGCCGCTCGGGCCAGGGGTCGCGTTCGGGGCAGGGATCGCGCTCGGGTCAGGGCTCGCGCGGTCGCGGCCGCGGCGGCCGCTCGGGCTCCGGCTCGGTGACCTCCTACTCGACCTCGAGCTCCGGCGAGGGCTCGTCGCGCCGCTCCGGCGGACTCGCGGCCTTCTCCTCGGGCCGCCGCGGCTGACACCGGACGCGCCCGACCCGTCTCGGGTCCGGGCGCCCCGGGGCGCATCATGGCTCGCAGCATCGCGGAGATCCTCGCCGAGGCCCGGCGCGGCACGGCGCGCGTAGCACCGAGCGACCTGCCCGGGCGACTGCGCGACGGCGCCCGGGTGATCGACGTGCGCACGCCCTGGACGCGCGACGCCGAGGGGCACATCCCCGGAGCGATCGTGGTCGAGCACACCGTCATGCTGTGGCGGCTGGACCCCCTCAGCCCGAGCCGCATGGCCGACGGGCCGAGCTACGACGACGACGTCATCGTCGTGTGCAACGAAGGGTTCTCCTCCTCGCTCGCCGCGCGCGACCTGCGCGAGCTCGGCTTCTCCCGGGCCACGGACCTTGAGGGCGGCTTCCGCGCCTGGGCCGCGGCGGGCCTGCCCGTGCAGGCCGAGCCGACGCGATACGTGACCTGAACCCCGCGCGTCCGCGTAGGGTGCGACGCAAGCACATGCGCACGACGAGCGAGGGGCACTCATGAGCCAGTCACCCTGGGACCGACCGGATCCGCACCGCGGACCCCATCCCGTGATCCCGGGCGAGGTCGTGCACCATCACGCCCCGGACGCGGCGCAGCGGAGCTTCGACCCCTACGCGGCGGACGGCCAGGATGCCCCCGGCGGACCGCCGCCCGGATCCGCCCTCCAGCCCTACGGCGCGCCGACGGGGAACCCCGGTGCCGGTACTGGTCCGATGCCCGGCGTGATGCCCGGTGTGATGCCCGCGCCGGTGGCCGTGATGCCGCTCAAGAGCGTGGGCGTGGCCTTCGTCCTCACCTTCTTCTTCGGCGTCTTCGGGGTGTTCTACTCGAGCGTGACCGGGGCACTCGTCCTGATCGGCATCACCGTGGGCCTGCTGGTGCTCTCGACGATCGTGTTCGGCATCCTCTCGGTGCTGACGATGGGGGTCGGGGCCGTGCTGTTCGGGCTGGTCCCCCTGATCGGCGTGGGAGCGTGGATCGCGAGCATCATCTGGGGCTGCACGGCGGCCTCGAACCACAACCAGCGGGTGCAGGCTCAGTACGCGCAGATGGCGGCGCACCACCAGCATCCGACCTGGTGATCACTGCAGGAAAGCAGTGCTGACCTCGTTATTCCCCGGGGCGACGCTCGAGTGCTCACAGCGCCCAGCACCCCGCACCGGGCGCGGCGTAGCCTCGGCTCCATGAGCACTCCCGCCCCCGGCCCTGGGCCCAGCGGCCCGTCCGCATCCTCCGCGTCGCGCACCCCGCACGTCCCGCTCTCGATCCTCGACCTCGTCCCGATCTCCGAGGGGATGAACGCCCGCGAGGCGATCGGGCACTCGATGCGCACCGCACAGCTGGCGGATCGCCTGGGCTTCCGCCGCTACTGGTTCGCGGAGCACCACAACACGGTCTCCCTCGCCTCGAACGCGACGTCCCTGCTCATCGGCCAGGCGGCGCAGCTCACCGAACGGATCCGCGTGGGGTCGGGCGGGATCATGCTCCCGAACCACTCCCCGCTCTCGGTGATCGAGCAGTTCGGGACCCTCGTGCAGATGCACGGCGAGCGCATCGACCTGGGGCTCGGGCGCGCGCCGGGGACGGACCCGCTGACCGCGCAGCTGCTGGCCCGGACGTCGGCTGATCCCGAGGCGTTCATCGCCGCCGTCGAGCAGATGCGCGACTGGTCCCGGACCGAGCAGCCCACGGGACTGCGGATCGCGGCGCCCGTCGCCGAGGGCACCGAGGTGCCGATGTGGATCCTCGGCTCGACCGCGAACGGCGCCCACCTGGCGGGGCGCCTCGGAATGCCCTTCTCGGTCGCCTCGCACTTCTCGCCCTTCGGGTTCGAGCAGGCGCTGGACACCTACCGGCGCACCTTCGACGCCGACGCGGACTCCGCGCAGATCACCGCCCCGCACGCGATGGTCGGCGTGAACGTGCTGGTGGCGCCCACCGACGAGGAGGCGCAGCACCTCTTCACCTCAGCCCAGCAGGGCTTCCTGGGGATCCTGCGAGGAGAGCGCACCAAGGTGCGTCCTCCCCGCGATCTCGAGGGTCTCGCCGATCCTGTGCTGCTGGACAAGGTCGACCAGACGCTCTCGGTCCGGGCCGTGGGCTCTCCCGAGACCGTCGTCGCGCAGCTCGAGTCCATCGTCCGCGCGACCGGGGCCGACGAGCTCATCGTCACCGGCCAGGTCTTCGACCCCGCGCATCGCGACCGCTCCCACGAGCTGCTCGCACAGGCATGGGGGCTCTGAGGTGCTGGGTCGACGCGGCGCTGAGTCGACGCGGCGCTGAGTCGACGAGGCGCCCAGGCATATCGCTACCGGAGCACGCTCTCCACCACATGCTCCTTCGCAGGGGTTACGCGGCGCGAGGCCGAGGGCGGGTCGTCGCGGTACCCCCGTGTGCGCGAGCGTTACGAGTTGCGGTGGGTTTTGGACGGACGTGCGAAGCGTCGAAAATCCACCGCAATTCGTAACGCGCCAGCAGGCACACCGGCGCCGAGGCAGGGCACGGCGTGAGGTGCTGAGGTGGGAGCCCCCGGCGTCACCCGGGCCCTCAGCCTCCGGCGTCGCCCGGGTCAGGCCTTACCGCCTTCGCTCTCCGGCTGCCACCCGAGCTCCTCTGCGGCCCCAGGAGATCCGAGAATCCTGCGCAGGGTGTGCGACCGGATGTGCGATTCGGCCTGCTCCATCCGCGCCCGGTGCGCGCGCCGCTGGTCCAACACGGCATTGCGCACGGCGAACCTCACCTGACCGGGGTCATGGACGAGCACCTGCTCGGGAATGCGCACCTCCAGCCATCCGGGCAGACCCGGGGCGTGGGCGATGCGCACGGGCAGCAGACGCGGCACGAAGGGCAGAGTGCAGCGAGCGCAGTCCCCACAGCGCAGCGCGCACACGGGCTCCTTGCGGAACACCGCATAGACCCGGTCCGCCCACCAGATCGCATGCGCACGTCGCAGCAGCAGCACCGGGACGTAGTGAGGGGACGACGGGTCTGGATCCCCGCCCGTCAGCGGCATGTTCAGCCGCACCCGTCCCCACGCGGGGCCCGAGCGCATCAGGCGGGAATGCAGCACGCTCGGCCTGTCGGTGCCCGAGCTCATCAGGGCGGTCGCGGCCTTCGGTGCACCGTGCACACCGCTGCCGGAGGCCCAGATCAGGGCACCGTCGGGGACCCGCGGGTCTGTAGGTTCCATGAACCTGTCCTGGGTGATCCGCGCGCGCAGCCGGTCGGTCACGACGACCAGCGAGACGTCGTCGAGCACCGAGGCGAGATCCGTCCATGTGCGCACCAATGTCGCGATGCGCACCCCGTCGACCGTCTCGATCTGCCAGGGCTGAAGTGGCACCCGGCTCCACTGCACGACGTCGTCGGACGCGCGATGCGCAGCGTTCGGGGTGCCGAGGTGCACCGTGGGGATCCCCCAGCGCGCGTCCACCGGTTCGCGCCCGGTCATGTCGGCGTCGCCCGGACAGGGAAGTCCCCAGGCCCGGGCCGCGGTCAGACCGACCAGGGCGGCCTCGGGGTGCAGGCGCAGCATCGCGTCGGCGACGTCCCAGCGCGTGACCCTGCCGGCGCGGAGCGCGTCGGTGCACGCGTAGAGGCCCTGCCGGAGCCGAGTGACGTCCCGGCGGCGGAGGCGCTGCGGCTCCACGCCTGCGACGCGGGCGTCATGCGTCGTGAACACGGGACGGGGCAGGGCGTCCGGGAGATCTGCCGGGGCATGGGGCATGTCGTGAAGTGTCCCGTCTTCGCCAGGTGTCCGGGCTCTGTCCCCAATCCGCAGGTCAGAGGATTCGACGCGACACGAGAAGTGATCGCGGGGAAGAGACGACCACGGGGAAGAGACGCCCGCACGGGGAGGGCGGGTCCCCCGAGAGCACTGGGCGGCAGAGAGTCCGACCGATGGTGACGTGCCGCCCGGAGGTGAACCCTCATGTGACCTGCGCCCCACTCGCGAGGCGAGTGCACTTCTGTGTGTCTCCTTATGTGAAGCATCAGTTGCGCTAATACTCATGGACCTCCACGATGGGACGGTCCTGCCACCGACCCGTGGAGCCCGCGTGACGACCTCGATCTCTGCCTCGACCTCCGCTGACGCGTCGGCCGCCCCGCCGCCTGCGCCCTCTGCCCCCTCTGCCGACGCATCGACCCTCTCGCCGCGTCTGCGCGGCCTCGCCGAGCGCCTGCGCGGCCTCCTCGGGGAGGGCGTCGTGCACACCGATCCCGACCCGGTGTACGCGGGGGACCACGCGGTTCCCTCCGCTCCCGGCACGAGCTTCCTGCTGGTCCTCCCCCGCGACGTCGAGGGAGTGCAGGCCACCCTCCGCCTGGCCCACGAGACCGGCACGCCCGTCGTCCCGCGCGGTGCGGGCTCGGGTCTGTCCGGGGGCGCCACCCCGGTCGACGGGTCGATCGTGCTGGGCCTCGAGCGCCTCACGCGCATCCGCGAGATCGACGTGCTCGACGAGGTCGCCGTGGTGGAGGCGGGCGTGATCACCGCGGACCTCTCCGAGGCGCTCGCGCCGCACGGCTTCTTCTACGCGCCGGACCCGGCGAGCGCGCGGCTCTCCAGCATCGGCGGGAACATCGCGACCAACGCGGGCGGGCTGCACTGCGCGAAGTACGGCGTGACCAGGGAATCCGTCCTCGGACTCGAGGTGGTCCTGGCCGACGGCACGCTGCTGCGCACCGGACACCGCTCGATCAAGGGCGTCACCGGGCTCGACCTCACGCAGCTGCTCATCGGCTCCGAGGGCACGCTCGCGATCGTCGTCGCGGCGACCGTGCGGATCCGCCCGCTGCCCGTCGCCCGACGCACCGTGCTCGCCCGCTTCCCCACCGTCGCGGGTGCCGCGGCGGGGGTGAACGCGATCTCGCGCAGTCCCGTGCGGCCGGCGGCCTGCGAGCTGCTGGACGCGCGCTCCCTCGAGGACATCGACGAGAACACGGGAGCGGGCGTCGCCGCGGGCGAGAGCGCGGTGCTGCTCGTCGAGCTCGACGGCTACGGCATCGCGGAGCAGACCCGCGACCTGATCGCCGCGCTCGGCGGCGCGGGCGGCTCGGCCGATGACGGCGGGGACGGTGGGGACGCCGGCCCGCCGGAGGTCGGGATCCGCGTCCTCGAGGACGAGGCGGAGGCGGAGCACTGGTGGGAGCTGCGCCGTTCGGGCCGCGGCTCCGGCGCCGGGCACTTCCGCCTCGGCGAGGACGTCGCGATCCCGAAGTCGCGCCTCGCAGATGCCTTCGCGGTCATCGAGCGGATCGGCCGCGAGCACGGCATCCGCACGTCGGCGGTCGCCCATGCGGGCGACGGCAACCTCCACCCCTCGCTCTCGCTCCCCCGCCCCGAGGACAACCCCGATCCCTCGGCGCCGCTGCCGCCCGTGCTGCACGAAGCGGCCGACGACCTGGTCCGCGAGGCCCTGGCCCTCGGCGGCACGATCAGCGGCGAGCACGGCATCGGCACCGCCAAGCACTCCTGGCTCGACCTCGAGCTCTCCGACGCGTCCCGCGCGCTCCAGCGCCGACTGAAGGACGCCTTCGACCCCCAGCACCTGCTCAATCCCGGGAAGGCCCTCTGACCCCGATGAACACTGCGACCACTTCGGACACAGCGACCACAACGACGACGGCCGGCGCCGATCCCGCCCCTGCGCTCTCCCCCTCCGCGCTGCTCTCGGATCTGGGCTCGCGCGAGGACCGCGCGCGGGGCTTCGGGAAGGCCTCCTCGCTGCCCGCCGACTCGATCCCGCTGCTCGGCGGCGCCCCGAGCGAGGACCTGCTGCCGCTCGCGCAGATCCGCCACGCCGCCGAGGACCTCACCGCCGACCCGTCGGCCCTCGCCGCGGCGCTCCAGTACTCCCAGAGCCCGGGCCTGGCGGGCCTCCGCGACTGGATCGGCCGACGCGAGGGCGCGGAGCCCGCGCGGATCGTCGTCACCAACGGCGCCTTCCACGGCCTCTCGCTGCTCTTCGACGCCCTGCTCGACGAGGGCGACGCGGTGATCGTCGAGGATCCCACCTACCCGCTGATCTTCCGCGACCTCCAGCACAAGCGCCCCCGGCTCGTCCCGCTGCACCTCACGGAGAGCGGCTTCGACATCGACGCGCTCGAGGCGCGGCTGGTCGCGGGCGAGCGCCCGAAGCTGCTGTACACGGTGCCCGATCACCACAACCCCACCGGGTACGTCACCACGCCGGCCGAACGCGCGCGGCTGGTCGAGCTCGCCGAGCGCTTCGGCTTCGTGATCGTCTCCGACAACGCGTACCACTCGCTGGGGTTCGACGGCCCCTCGCTGCCGGACTACCCGCTGGGCTCGGACCGCGTGGTCCACGTGCGCACCTTCTCGAAGGTGCTCGGGCCCGGCCTGCGGCTGGGCTGGCTCGCACTGCCGACGTGGCTCGTCGGCCCCGTGACGCGGCTGCGCGCGAACCAGGACCAGCACTCCTCGGTGCTCGTGCAGGCGATCGTCGAGCGGGTGCTGGGGGCCGGATCGGCCGCGCACCCCGCGCCGGGCGACGGTCCGCTCGCCCCGCGCGGCTTCGACGCCATCGCCGCCCGCGCCCGCACCGCCTACGCCGAGCGCTTCGACCTCGTCACCTCGATCCTGGACGAGCAGGTGCCCGGCGGCATCGACGTCGTCCACCGCACGGGCGGCATCTTCGCCTGGGTGCGGGTGCGCGACGAGCGCATCGATCTCGCCGCGGCCCAGCGCGTGGCCCGCGAGCGCACCGGGACCGACGCGGTGCTGGGCCGGTACTTCTTCTGGGAGGGCGCGGACGGGGGCCCGGCCGCGGGGTCGGGCACGAACCCTGCCGACGATCGCGGCGCGCTGCGCGTGGGGATCAGCCATCTGCCGCCGGAGCGCCTGCGCGAGGGGGCCGAGCGCCTGGCCGCGGCCCTGTCCGACCCGGAGGCCCGAGGGTGACCCGGCCCGTCGGCCCAGCGCCCGTCGACCCCGCTCCCGTCGGCCCGTCCCCCGTCGATCCGACCCCGGCAGACCCGACCCCCGTCGGCCCCGATGTCACCCGCCGACGCCTCCTGCGCGGTCTCGGCGCGGGCGCGCTGGGGCTCGCCGCGCTGCCCCTGGCGGGCTGCGCGCTCGAGGCCGCCCACGCGGCGGGCGGCTCCGAGACGCCCGAGGACGAGCTGACCTTCCTCATCTCGAACCTCGATGGCGGGTGGGTGCCCTCCAAGAGCGCGATCTCGAGCTACGAGGCGAACGTCTGGCAGCAGCTCACCGACAAGCTCGTGCACACGGACGAGAAGGGGACCATCACCCCGTGGATCGCCGAGAGCTGGGACGTCGCGAGCGACTCGACCGAGTTCACGCTGCACCTGAAGGACGGCGTCACCTTCTCCGACGGCACTGCGCTGGACGCCGACGCGGTGGTCGCGAACCTCGACGTCTGGGCGAAGGGCCGGCCCGACGCGGGCATCGCGAAGGTGGGCCTGTTCCCCGGCTCGACCTACGACGGGGCCGAGGCGCTCGACGAGCGCACCGTGCGCGTGCGCTTCACCGCCCCGTCCCTCTCCTTCCTGCCGACCCTCGGCTACCACGGCTGCCTGCTGCTCAGCCCCGAGTCCGTGGCCCGCTCCCTGGGCGAGCAGTCGGACCTCGCCCACCAGATCGGCAGCGGACCCTTCGTGCTGGACTCCTGGGCCGCGAGCGACCACGTCACCCTGGTGCGCCGCGAGGACTACGACTGGGCTCCGCCCGTGCTCGGACGCAGCGGCGCCGCCGCGCTGCGGAGGATCACCTTCAAGGTGCTGCCGGACGACACCCTGCGCGCCTCCGCCGCCCGCGCCCACCAGAGCGACGTGTCCTACAACGTGAACCCGCAGGTCCTGGACTCCTTCACGGAGGCCGGGTTCACGATCGAGGTGCCGCGCTATCTCGGCTTCACCCACGGCTTCCGGGTGCGCACGAACGTGGCGCCCTTCGACGACGTGCGCGTGCGCCGCGCGATCACCCGCGGCATCGACCGCGACGAGATCCTGCGCACCGTCTTCACGAAGGACTGGGAGAGCGCGACGAGCTGGCTGCAGTCGAGCGTCCCCGAGGCCGAGGACCATTCGGACCTCTTCCCCTTTGACCCGGACTCGGCCGCGCGGCTGCTCGACGACGCCGGATGGACCGGGCGCTCCGACGACGGCTACCGCACGAAGGCCGGCACGGAGCTCGCGTTCACCCTCTACCCCACCCCGTACCTCACCGGCTCCGTACCCGAGGCCGAGCTGATCTCCCAGCAGCTGGGCCGCCTGGGCATCCGCGTCGCGACCCAGAAGATCGACGTCGCGGCCTACTCCGGGAAGGTCGAGGACAACCCCGACCAGGGGCTCGCCGAGGTCACCCGCAGCTTCGTGGACGCCGGCACCGTGGCGGGAGTGATCACCGCCGACGGCGAGGACTGGTTCGCCCTCGGGGACTCCGACGAGCGCCTCGCGGATCTCGCGGGCCGGGTGGCCGGCACCGCCGACCGCACGGAGCGCGCCGGGGTGATCGACGAGCTCTCGCAGCACGTCCTCGAGCAGGCCTACTTCATCCCGCTCGAGCAGAACGTCCAGCGCATCTACGTCCAGACCCCCGAGCTCTCCGGGATCACGGTCAACGCCGTCGCCATCCCCTCGTACCACGCGGCGACGAAGACGGGCTCCGGGTCCGACGGGAACGGGGCGGACGCATGATCGCCCTGAAGCGCGTCGGCCAGGCCGTCCTCGTCATCGCCCTCGCCTACGTGCTCGTGTTCCTGGTGCTCGCCGCGATCCCCGGCGACCCGGTGAGCGCGCAGCTCGAGAACCCGCAGGCCGGCTACTCCGAGGCCGAGAAGGCGCAGATCCGCTCGTTCTACGGCCTCGACAAGCCCGTGCTCGTGCAGCTGCTGATCTCGATCGGCAACGCGCTGCGCGGCGACCTCGGGATCTCGCTCTCGACCTCGGCGCCGGTGTCCACGACGATCGGTGAGGCGATCCCCTCCACCCTCGCCCTCGCCGCGACCGCCCTGGTGTTCGCGCTGCTGATCGCCCTGATCCTGGGCTTCGCCTCGCAGAGCCTCGGCGAGGGCCGGATGGGCGGCCTCGTGCGCTCACTGCCCACGGTGTTCCTGTCCACCCCGAACTTCCTCATCGGCCTGGTGCTGATCCAGGTGTTCGCGGTGCAGCTGGGCGCCTTCTCCATCATCGATCCCGAGACCGCCGGATCCACGGCCTTCGCGGCCCTGACCCTCGCGATCCCCGTGTCCGCGCAGATCGCCCAGGTGTTCATCACCGCCCTGGACACGACCTCCGCGCTCGACCACACGGAGGTCGCGCTCTCCCGCGGGCTCGCCCCGGTGCGGGTGTTCGCGCGCCACCTGCTGCGCCCCTCCCTGCTGCCCACGGTCACCGTGTGCGGGCTCGTGGTCGGCGAGCTGCTGGGCGGCTCGCTCATCACCGAGACGATCTTCGGGCGCGCCGGCATCGGCACCGTCGTCCAGAAGGCCGTGACCAGCCAGGACGTGCCCGTGCTGCAAGCCGCCGTGGTGCTCTCCGCGGCCGTGTTCGTGGGCGTCAACCTCGTCATCGACCTCGTGCTGCCGCTGCTGGACCCGCGACTGCGCGCACCCCGGGAGGCGTCATGACCGCAGCGGTCCTCACCACCGGCGACCCCTCGGGCTCGCCCGAGCACGCGCCCGCCGGCACCCCCGCGCAGGCAGGGTCACGGCTGCGCGGTCTGCGGCGCCTGCCGCTGACCGTGTGGCTGTCCCTCGTCGTGCTCCTCCTCGTGCTCGCGTTCTCGCTCGCACCGGGTCTGTTCACGAGCGCGGACCCGGCCGTCGGCGTGCCCGACCGGAAGTTCACGCCGCCCGGGTGGCGGTACCTGCTGGGCACCGACCACCTGGGCCGCGACCTGCTCTCGCGCATCATCCACGGCTCGGCCTCCTCGATGACCAGCGCCCTGATCGCAGTCGCGATCGGCGTGCTCGTGGGAGGGGCGATCGGCCTCGTCGCCGGGTACGCGGGCGGCCGGGCCGACGTGGTCCTGGGGCGCCTGGTCGACGTGCTGCTGGCGATCCCGAGCTTCCTGCTCGCCGTCGTCGTGGTCACGGCGCTCGGGTACGACACCCGCAACGCCGCGATCGCGACCGGCGTCTCCGCGGTCGCGGTGTTCGCCCGGCTCATGCGCGCGGAGGTCCTGCGCGTGCGCACGAGCGTGTTCATCGAGGCCGCCCGCCTGAACGGCGGCTCGGACGCGTACATCCTGATCCGCCACGTGCTGCCGAACGCCGTGCGCCCCGTGCTCTCCCTCGCCGTCCTCCAGTTCGGCCTCGCGATCCTCACCATCGCGGGCCTCGCGTTCCTGGGCTACGGCGATCCGCCGCCGGCCTCCGACTGGGGGCTGCTGGTGGCCGATGGACGCGAGCATCTCCTGCACGCGCCCTGGCTGGTGATCGCGCCCGGCCTCGTGATCGCGATCGTCGTGCTCTCCGTGAGCCGTCTCAGCCGCTTCATCGACACCGAGAGGAACCGATGACCTCCGCCGACACCGACACCCACCCCGAGGCAGGGGGCACCGCCGCAGGCGACACCGAGCACGACACCGCTCCCCTGTTGACCGTCGAGCACCTGCGCGTCACCTACGGCGAGCGCGCCGCGGCCCGCGAGGTCGTCCGCGACGTGTCCTTCTCCGTCCCCGCGGGCTCGACCCTCGCCCTGATCGGAGAGTCCGGCTCCGGCAAGTCGACGATCGCCCGGGGCGTGCTGCGCCTGCTCGAGCGCCGCGGCGCCCGCGTCGAGGGCAGCGTCCGCCTGCGCGGACGGGAGATCTCCCGCCTGCGCGAGCACGCCCTGCGTCCCCTGCGCGGACGGGTGCTGGGCTTCGTCCCTCAGGACCCCGGCAGCGCCCTGAACCCCGTGCGCACCATCGGCTCCCAGGCCCTCGAGGCCGCGGCGCTCGTCCCGGAGGCCCGCAGCCGGGCCGCACGCGAGGCGCTCGTGCGCGAGGGGCTCGAACGGGCGGGCCTCACGGACCCGGAGCGGATCGCCGCCTCCTACCCGCACCAGCTCTCCGGCGGACAGCTGCAGCGCGTGCTCATCGCGCTCGCGATCATCCCGGGCCCCGCCCTGCTCGTGGCCGACGAGCCCACGAGCGCCCTCGACGTCACCGTCCAGAAGCAGATCCTGGACCTGCTGACGTCCCTCCAGGACGAGCTCGGCATCGGCCTGCTGCTGATCACCCATGACCTCGCCCTCGCGGCCGAGCGCTCCCAGCAGGTCGTCGTCCTCTCGGGCGGCACCATCCAGGAGGCGGGCCCCACCGCCGAGGTCTTCGCCTGCCCGCGCTCGGAGTACACCCGGCGCCTGCAGGCCGACGTCCCCGGCCTGCACCCCGATCGCTTCGCCGACCTGCGCGCCGCCCGGGACCTCGGGGAGGGCGGCGAAGCCCCGCCCGCCACGGCGCCCCGTGTCACCGCCCGCGACATCACCCGGACGTTCCGCAGCACCGGCGGCCACGAGGTCCGGGCGCTTCACGGGGCGTCCTTCTCGATCGCGCGCGGGACCACCCACGCGCTCGTCGGCGAGTCGGGCTCGGGGAAGACCACGGCGGCCCGGGCCCTGCTGGGGCTCGAGCGCCTGGACGCAGGGGCCCTCGAGGTCGACGGCCGGGCGGTCGACCCGTCGGACCCCCGCTCGCTGCGCGCCCTGCGGCGCGACCTGCAGCTGGTCCATCAGAACCCCTTCACCTCGCTCGACCCGCGCTTCACCGTGGGCCGGATCGTCCGCGAGCCGCTCGACCTGTACCGCGTGGGCGATGCCTCCGCGCGCGAGGAGCGCGTGCGCTGGGCGCTCGCCGCGGTGCGCCTCGACGAGGAGCTCCTGGGCAGGCGGCCGACGGCCCTCTCGGGCGGGCAGCGCCAGCGCGTCGCGATCGCCCGCGCCCTGGTGCTGCGCCCCGAAGTGCTGGTCCTCGACGAGCCGACGAGCGCCCTGGACGTCACGGTGCAGGCCGGGATCCTCGAGGTGCTCGTGCACCTGCAGAAGGACCTGGGCCTCACCTACCTGTTCATCTCCCACGACCTGGGCGTGGTCCGGCAGGTCGCCGATACCCTCACCGTGCTGCGCCGCGGCGAGGTCGTCGAGGAGGGCGAGACCGTGCGCGTCTTCGCCGACCCGCAGCACGAGTACACACAGCGTCTGCTCGCCTCGATCCCCGCGCACGTCGCGGGCGCGGAGAGGACGACGCGCACAGTCAGCACGGGGAGCACAGCGAGCACGCCCGGCGACGAGATCCTGGAGGCCACCGCATGACCGACACCCGCACCACGCCCGCCCCCTCCATCACCTGGGAGGAGGTGTCCTGGGAGGATCCGCGCGCGGCCGCGCTGCGCGACGCGATGGACGCCGAGGTCGGCCCGCGCTACGTGCCGATCCGCGGCGCCTCGGCCCCTCCGGGACGGCCGACGGGCGACGACGTGGAGACGGTCGTGCTCGCGCTCGTCGACGGCGAGGCCGCGGCCACCGGCACGCTGCGCCGCCTCCCCGAGCGGCTCGAGGTCAAGCGGCTGTTCGTCGGCCCCGCGTTCCGCCGCCTGGGCCTCGCGCGGGCGATCCTCGCCCACCTCGAGAACGCCGCCCGCGCGCGGGGCGCCGTCGAGCTGTTCCTCCAGACGGGGAACCGCCAGCCCGACGCGATCGCGCTGTACGAGCGGGAGGGCTGGGAGCACGTGGAGGTGTTCGCGCCCTACGACCCGAGCGACGGCATCAGCGTCTGCTTCCGCAAGGACCTGGCGCCGCCGGCCGAGGGCTGAGCGGCCGGCTCGCGTCCACCGCGGCCATCGGGCCGGTCCCGCACTCCGGGCCGGATCCTCACCCCAGCAGCGCGGCGACCCGGGCATCGGAGTCGGCGAGCGCCGCCCGGTCGAAGGTCGCCCCGGAGGCGAGGATCTCGTCGGCCCCCGTGGTCTCCACGAGGCGCTCGAGGCGGGGGCGCAGCGTCGACGCGCTGCCCGCCCACGAGGCGTCGAGCCCTGTCCCTAGCCGGTCGCGCTCGCGTGATCCGAGCGCGCGCTCCCGGATGCTCGCGGGGCTCTCGAGCGGAGGGAACGCACCGGTCTCGCGGGAGCGGACCATCGCCCAGACCTCGGGCAGGGCGAGCTCGCGGGCCTCGGCGTCGGTGTCGGCGACCAGCAGGTCCATCGAGAGCATCACGTGCGGGACGCTGCCCGCATGCGGGCGGAACTCCCGGCGGTAGGCGGCGATCCGCTCCCCGAGGTCCTCGCCGAGCAGCACGGGCCCTCCGATCACCACGGCGAGCCCCAGACGGGCCGCGGTGCGCAGCCCGGAGCCGGTGGCGAGCAGGTGGATCGGCGGCGGGGGCCCTCCCGCCGGGCGGGCGGTGACCGGTGCCTCGCCCTCGAGGTGCGCCCGCACGTGGGTGACCTCCTCGGCGAACTGGTCGGCGGTGATCCGGGTGCGGCCGAGCGCCTCGCGCACCGGCGCCGTGAAGCCGAGCGAGCGGCCGATGCCGAGGTCCACGCGACCGGGCGCCAGCGCCTCGAGCATGAGGAACTGCTCGGCGACGACGAGCGGGCGGTGGTTGGGGAGCATCACCCCGCCGGAGCCGAGCCGGATCCGCTCCGTGCGCTGTCCGATCGCCGCGAGCAGCACCGGCGGGGAGCCGCTCGCGATGCCCGGCACGCCATGGTGCTCGGCCACCCAGAAGCGGTGGTAGCCCAGGGGCTCCGCCGCGACGGCCCGCTCCACGCTGTCGCGCAGGGCGGCGGCCTCGGGGCGCCCCTCGCGCGTGCGGGAGCGGTCCAGCAGGGAGTACCTCACGCCCCTCCCAACGCGCAGGTCGCCCGAGACCTTCCCGATCGGTGCGGACCAGTGCGGACCGGTGCGGCCCCGTCACCGGCACGACTCGTGGATCCGCGTCGACAGCAGGATGAACCCGGATGAACCGGACGTCGGGCCGGCCGTGCCCGCCGTCCCTCCGCCTGCGATACTTCCCGTGTGAACCCGCTCGTCCTGCAATCCGATTTCGGTCTCGACGACGGCGCCGTCAGCGCGATGCAGGGCGTCGCCGTCGGCGTCGATCCTCGGCTGCGCATCCACGACCTGACCCACAACATCCCGCCCTACGACATCTGGGAGGGCTCGTACCGTCTCGCCCAGGTGGTCTCGTACTGGCCGGAGGGGACCGTGTTCGTCTCCGTCGTCGACCCCGGCGTCGGCTCGGACCGGCTCTCGGTGGTCGCGCGCACCGCCACGGGCCACCTCGTCGTCACGCCGGACAACGGCACCCTCACGCACCTCCACGCGATCTTCGGGGTGACCGCCCTGCGCCAGATCGACGAGGCCGTGAACCGTCGGGCCGGCTCCGAGGAGTCGTACACGTTCCACGGCAGGGACATCTACGCCTTCACGGGCGCACGACTGGCCTCCGGGGCGATCGCCTTCGAGGACGTCGGCCCCGAGGTCCCGCTCGAGCGCATGGTCGCCCTCCCCCTGCTCGAGCCCGAGCTGCGCGAGGGAGCCGTCCACGGGTCCATCGACGTCCTCGACGTGCGCTACGGGTCCCTCTGGACCTCGATTCCGCGCACGCTGTTCGCACGGCTCGGCGTCCGCCACGGCGAACGGGTCCAGCTGCGCGTGCGGCACCAGGGGCGCGTGGTCCACTCCGCGCAGATGACCTTCGCCCCGAGCTTCGCCGCGGTCGAGCTCGGCGAGTCCCTGATCTACGTGAACTCGCTGGACCGGATGGCGGTCGCGATCAATCGCGGCTCCTACGCCCGCGCGTTCGACCTGGGCACGGGCTCCTCGTGGGAGGTCGCCCTCGAGCCCGTCCGCCCCGCACCGTCCGAGGATCGGAGCCGTCCATGAGCCCGCGCATCTCCCCCGTCACCCGCGTCGTCGCGATCGGCATCGGTGCGGCGCTCACCTTCGTGCTGGGCAGGTTCCTGGCGATACCGAGTCCGATCCCGAACTCGGCGATCGACTTCCGCTTCGCCCTGCTCGCGGTCTTCGCGGTTCTCTACGGGCCGGTCGTCGGCATGCTCGCCGGTCTCATCGGACACGTGCTCGTGGACATCACGGGATACGGGATATGGCCCTCCTGGGAGACCGCCTCCGCAGTGTTCGCACTGGTCGTCGGCCTCATGATGCTGCGCAACCGTGTGCGCGAGGGAGAGTTCCCACCCAGGACGACCGTGCGCTTCGTGCTCGCAGTGCTGCTCGCGAACGCCGTCGCATGGCTGATATGGGCACCGGCCGGGGATGTTCTGTTCATGGGTGAACCTGCGTCGAAGGTCTTCGCCCAAGCGGGCTTCACCTTTGTCGTGAACACAGTGACCGCCGCCGTCCTGGGCGGGATCATCCTCGGGATCTACGCCCGCTCGCGCACCCGGACCGGCTCCCTGACGCTCGACAGGTGAGCGTCGAGAACCCGAGGTCGGGCGGGGCCGTCACCTCCGACAGGCCCGACGCAGAGGTGCCCGTCCGCCTCCGCGACTTCTCCTTCCGCTATCGCGCCCAGTCGGAGCCCACGCTGCGCGGCATCGATCTCACGGTGCGCCGCGGGGAGAAGATCGCCGTCGTCGGCCCCTCGGGATGCGGCAAGTCGACGCTCCTCGCGGCGCTCAACGGCCTCGTCCCCCATGTGCACGCGGGAGAGGCGAGCGGGAGCATCGAGGTCTTCGGGACCGATCCCGCCGCCGCGCCGATCATCGAGACCTCGCGGCGCGTGGGGACGGTGCTGCAGGACTCCTCCGGCCAGTTCGTGGGGCTGACCGTCGCCGAGGACGTGGCCTTCAGCCTCGAGAACCAGCAGGTCCCGCACGCGCAGATGCCCGACCGCGTGGCCGAGGCCGCGCGCGCCGCCGGCATCGCCGACCACCTCGACGCCTCCCCGCAGCAGCTCTCCGGCGGGCAGAAGCAGCGGGTCGCGATCGCCGGCGTGCTCGTGGACGACGTCGAGATGCTCCTGTTCGACGAGCCGCTCGCGATGCTCGACCCCGCAGCCGGCCGCGCGGCCGTCGAGCTCATCGACGACCTGCACCGCGAGCAGGGGCGCACGATCATCGTCGTCGAGCACCGGCTCGAGGACCTCCTGCACCGTCCGCTGGACCGGATCGTCCTCATGGACGAGGGCCGCATCATCGCCGACCTCCCGCCCGACGAGCTCCTCGCCTCACCGCTCCTGCGCGAGCACGGCATCCGCCCTCCCCTGCACGTCGAGGCGCTGCGCCTCGCGGGCGCCCCGGTCACCGCCGGCCAGCATCCGGCGGACCTTCCCCGCATGGAGCTCTCGTCCGCGCAGAGGGACGCCGTGCGCACCTGGGTCGAGCACGCGCCGGCCGATCCGTCCCGGAACTCCGCGACCGCTGCCCGGCCCCCGTCAGACGTCGAGGTCCCAGCCCTGGACCTCGAGCGCGTCGGCGCGATCCTGCGTCGCCCCGGCGCCTCGGCCGACGTCCGCGCGCTGCGGGGCATCACGGCCCGGATCCGCCGCGGTGAGATGCTCGGCGTGATCGGCTCCAACGGTGCGGGGAAGTCGACGCTCGCGCGTGTGATCAGCGGCTTCGAGAAGGCCACCGAGGGCGTCGTGCGGATCGGAGGGGCCGACGCCGCCTCCTGGCCGCTGGCCGAGCACGGCGCGCACGTGGGCTTCGTCCTCCAGGAGCCAGGCCAGATGCTTTCCCAACCCCTGCTCGAGGACGAGATCCGCCTCGGCCTGCGAGCACGCGGCCTCGACGCCGAGGAGATCGAGCGGCGCACGGCGCGGGTGCTCGAGGTGACGGACCTGCGACCGATGCGCTCCTGGCCGATCTCGGCCCTCAGCCACGGGCAGAGGAAGCGGCTGAGCATCGCCTGCGTGCTCGCGCTCGAGCCGGAGATCCTGATCCTCGACGAGCCGACGGCCGGTCAGGACTTCGCCCACTACAGCGAGTTCATGGACTTCCTCGCGCGGATCCACGCGGAGGGCACCACGATCCTGCTGATCACGCACGACATGCACCTCGCCCTCGAGTACACCGACCGGGTGCTCGTGATCTCCGATGGAGAGCTCCTCGCCGACACGGACCCCGCCGCCGTGCTCACCGACGAGACCCTCGCCGAGCGCGCGGACCTCGTGGTCACGGGCCTGTTCACCCTCGCCCGGCGCTGCGGGATCAGCGACCCGATCGCGCTCGTCCACCGCTTCGTGGCCGCGGACCGCGCCGAGCGGGCCCTTCCCTCGGACTCCGGGGAGGATGCGCGATGACCGCTCCCCTGCTCGGGTACGTCGAGCGGCCCGGACTGCTGCACACCCTCACGGGCACCGCGAAGCTCGTGCTCACGATCGCGATGGTGCTCGCGGCGATGATCAGCTTCGACGTGCGCTTCCTGGCGGCGCTCGGGGTGCTGTCGATGATCGGCTGGGCGCTCTCGAGGGTCCGGCTGCGCGATCTGGCGACGGTGCTGTGGATCATCCTCACCTTCATGGTGCTGAACAACCTGCTGATCTTCGTGTTCGCGCCGGGCTACGGCAGCGAGCTGCTGGGCGCCCGGCACGTGATCGTCGACGGCCCCGGGCGCTGGGACCTCACGCAGGAGCAGCTGTTCTACCAGCTCGCGGTCACCCTCAAGTACTTCGCGATGCTGCCGGCGGTGCTGCTGTTCGTGGCGACCACGCGCCCGCCCGAGTTCGCCTCGTCCCTGCACCGCATCGGCGTCCCGTACAAGGTCGCCTTCGCCGTCTCCCTCGCCCTGCGCTTCATCCCGGACATCCAGCGCGAGATGCGCACGATCTCCCAGGCGCAGCAGGCCCGTGGTCTCGACATCTCACGGAAGGTCGGGCTGGTCACGCGCGTGCGCAACGTGGTGTCGACCCTCATGCCCCTGCTGCTGGGCTCCCTGGACCGCATCGAGACGGTCTCCAGCGCCATGGAGCTGCGCGGCTTCGGCCGCGGGCGCCGCCGCACCTGGTACGACGTGAAGCCGATGCGCACGAGGGACTGGGTCACGATCCTGGGCGCAGCCGCGGTGGTCGCCGCCGCGATCGTCCTGGTCGTCGTCGACGGCGGCCGCTACTGGAACCCGTTCGGGGCCTGAGGGCTCCCGACGCCTGCTCAGGCCGAGACCCGCCGCATCACCGGGTCGGCGATGCGGCGGCTCGGCGCGCACAGCGTCTGCCCCAGCAGGGCGAACGCCTCGTCGCGATCCGTGAAGCGTCCGTAGTCGTGGCGCACGAAGCCGGAGAGGTCGAAGTCGGGTTCGTCGGTCCGCCCGTCCCAGTCGATCGCGCAGCGTCCGGCGGCTTCGAAGAGCGTCTCCGAGCCCGTGTTCGTGAAGGCTGCGCCTCCGCGGCAGCCGATCGACCCGAACAGCTCCGCGGCGCTCGTCCAACCGGCGCCGGGCCCGCCGGCGTCGGCCCAGTTGCCAGCGGTCGTGCCCGCATACCGCTGCGATGCGAGCTCCAGCTCGGGCCAGACCAGCAGCATCGCGTCGGGCAGCACCCACCGCGCGGGACCGAAGCGGTCGTACCAGAAGGAGGCGTCGATGAGCAGCGCCCGCACCCGTGTGCGCACGCCGATCGCCCGCGCGACGCTCTCGAGCACCGCGAGCCGCTGGCTGCACGATCCCGTGCCGCGCGCGATGATCCGAGAGGCCGGCACGGTCTCGTCGAGCGCGTAGACCGGGGAGATCTCGGTCGCGATGACCCGGTGGGCGGCCTGCAGGACAGTCCTCGGACCGGTCGACACGGCCGCGTCGCGGGCCCGGTCGACGAGCGTCGTCACCGCCGCAGAGCGATGGTCGAGGATCGGAGTCGGAGCAGTCGACCCGTCCGCCGCCGCTCGCGGCACGTCCTCATCGCTCAGCATCAGGCGGCGGCACCACGGCGTGAGCATGATCGTGGGACGTGCGCAGGTGGATGCGGTGCTCATGAGCATGGCCCTTCGGACTCTCGGCGCGACGGCTCTCCCGACTCCGGACGCCACGATCCTCTCACCCCATCCAGGCTGCTGTGCCGAGGTGGACCGGCCATGCTTCCTCATGACCACCGCAGGAAGGTGGCCGCCGCCGCGGAGCCGGGTCGAGATCTTCTGCTGCTACGGTCCACGACATGGGCTTCACGATGCGGCGCGCAGTGCCCGACGACGAGGAGGCGATGCGGCGCGCGGTCTACGCAGCGTGGCGCTGGCGCGAACCGTGGGACGACTCCGCGTACCGGATCCACGCTGCCGCTGGGGCACCCGACTCCTACGTGGATGGCTTCGGGACCCGCGCAGGCGACGCAGGAGTGGTGGCCGTCCCCGACTCGACCGACAAGGAGATGTGCGGGGCGGCATGGTTCCGACTCTTCACGCACCAGAGCGCACGGGCAGGATTCGTGAAGGACACGATTCCTGAACTGGTGCTGGCCGTCGACGAGCGCTTCCGGGGCGTCGGGGTCGGTGGCAGACTCCTCGACCGGCTGCTGGAACTCGCGCATGACATGGGCTTCCTCGCACTCAGCCTCCACGTCGACGCCGAGAATTCGGTGGCGACTGCGCTCTACAGGTCTCGGGGCTTCGAGACAGTCCGCACCACGCCGAACGGAAGCGTGATGGTGCGTGCCCATGGGCCTCGCGGCTCGTTCTGACGAAAGACGCGGCAGTCTTGTACGCACGAGCAGACGGCACCCCGCGCACACAGCAGCGCGGCCGCGTGACCATGCAGGTCACGCGGCCGCGCCGTGTGGTGAAGCGTTCGCGATCGCTGGTGCGATCACCGCCGGGCAGCTGCCCGGCGGCGGATCACATCATGCCGCCCATGCCTCCCATGCCGCCCATGTCGCCGCCGCCGGCGGCCGGGGCCTCGGGCTCCGGCTTGTCGGCCACGACGGCCTCGGTGGTGAGGAACAGGCCGGCGATCGAGGCCGCGTTCTGCAGCGCCGAACGGGTGACCTTGACCGGGTCGATGATGCCCGCGGAGAGCAGGTCCTCGTACTGGCCGGTCGCGGCGTTCAGGCCCTGGCCGATCGGCAGGTTCTTGACCTTCTCCGCGACGACGCCGCCCTCGAGGCCGGCGTTCACGGCGATCTGCTTGAGCGGGGCCTCGATGCCGACCGACACGATGCCCGCGCCGGTCGCCTCGTCGCCCTCGAGCGAGAGGTTGGCGAAGGTGTCCTTGCCCGCCTGCAGCAGCGCGACGCCGCCACCGGCGACGACGCCCTCCTCGACGGCGGCCTTCGCGTTGCGCACGGCGTCCTCGATGCGGTGCTTGCGCTCCTTGAGCTCGACCTCGGTCGCGGCGCCGGCCTTGATGACGGCCACGCCGCCGGCCAGCTTCGCGAGGCGCTCCTGGAGCTTCTCGCGGTCGTAGTCCGAGTCGGAGTTCTCGATCTCGGTGCGGATCTGCTTGACCCGACCGGCGATCCGGTCGGCCTCGCCCGCGCCCTCGACGATCGTGGTCTCGTCCCGGGTCACGACGACCTTGCGCGCCTGGCCCAGCAGCTCGAGGCCCGCGGTCTCGAGCTTGAGGCCGACCTCCTCGGAGATGACCTGGCCGCCGGTGAGGATCGCCATGTCGTCGAGCATCGCCTTGCGGCGATCGCCGAAGCCGGGGGCCTTGACCGCGACGGACTTGAAGGAGCCCTTGAGCTTGTTGACGACGAGGACCGCGAGGGCCTCGCCCTCGACGTCCTCGGAGATGATCGCGAGCGGCTTGCCGGCCTGGATGACCTTCTCCAGCAGCGGCAGCAGGTCCTTGACGTTCGAGATCTTCGAGTTCATCAGGAGGATGTAGGGGTCCTCGAGGACCGCCTCCTGGCGCTCGGCGTCGGTGACGAAGTAGGGCGAGAGGTAGCCCTTGTCGAAGCGCATGCCCTCGGTGAGCTCCAGCTCGAGGCCCATGGTGTTGGACTCCTCGACCGTGATCACGCCCTCCTTGCCGACCTTGTCGAGGGCCTCGGCGATGAGCTCGCCGATGGCCGGGTCGGCCGCCGAGATGCCGGCGGTGTGCGCGATCTGCTCCTTGGTCTCGATCTCCTTGGCCTGCTTCAGCAGGGTCTCGGAGACCGCGGCGACGGCCTTGTCGATGCCGCGCTTGAGAGCGATGGGGTTGGCGCCCGCGGCGACGTTGCGCAGGCCCTCCTTGACGAGGGCCTGGGCGAGGACGGTGGCGGTGGTGGTGCCGTCGCCCGCGATGTCGTCGGTCTTCTTGGCGACCTCCTTGACGAGCTCCGCGCCGATCTTCTCGTACGGGTCGTCGAGCTCGATCTCCTTGGCGATGGAGACGCCGTCGTTGGTGATGGTCGGCGCGCCCCACGACTTCTCGAGGACGACGTTGCGACCCTTGGGGCCGAGGGTGACCTTGACGGCGTCGGCGAGCTGGTTCATCCCGCGCTCGAGACCGCGCCGGGCCTCCTCGTCGTATGCGATGAGCTTGGCCATTGTGGAATCTCTCCCGTATCCGTGGTGTCCACCCGACCCTGTGCCCGCGACGGACGGCACCAGGCGCCGTGTTCACGTCACGCGGCGCCGGGTCCCTCACGGGGCCGGAATGCTCCTGGCTCTCCGCCGACGATCGCGCCCTTCCGGACGCTGTCACTCGTCGGCGTCGAGTGCCAGATCATCATAAGCACTCTCCCCCTCGGAGTGCTAACCCCTCCCACGGATTCCGCCGTCGGCGCATCCCTCCCAGGGGGGACCCCGGCACGCAGAAAGGCCGGCCACCGTCCCCGGTGACCGGCCCCTGCGCGGCGCCTGCGCGCGTGGCTGCGCCGAGCTTCTCAGCCCTCGGGCTGCTCGACGGCGACGAAGGTGATGCGGTTGTCGTACTCGTCGCTCTGCCGGGCGTCGCCCGCGCCGACCTCGTCGGCCAGGGCCTGCGCGGAGGCCTTGTCCTTGTCATCGCGGTAGAAGACGACGCTCTCCTGCTGGACGTTGTCCGCGGTGCCGATGCCGACCTTCGTCCACCCGGCGTCCGTCAGCGACTTCTCCCAGGCGCCGGCCATGCCGGAGATCCCGCCGGCGTTCATCACGAGCACAGGGGTGGACTTGTCCGGCTCGGACTGGTCCTCGCCGCCGCCGTCGGAGGCGTCATCGCTCTTCGACGAGTCGTCCTGCGAGCTCGCGGCCGTGGTGGGCGCCTCGGCGCGGTCGTCCCCCGACTTCCCGAGCCCGCCGATGGTGAACAGCAGCACGAGCAGGACCACCACCGCGACGGCGATGATGATCAGGTAGACGAGGTTCTGGCGCCAGAACGACTCCTCGGCGCGATGCGCGCCGTGGTAGGCGACCTCGGTCGCCTCCTCGTCGAACTGGTCCGGAGGGTAGGGGTACTCGGAATCTGCCACGGACCCATTGAACCAGCTCCGGGCCGACGGAGCGGGGAGCCACACGCGATGCGCGGGCGACGTCTGTGCGGTGTCCCGGCTCAGGCGGCGTGGCCGGCGTCGCTCGCGCTCACGCGCCTGGCGCGCAGTCGGTGCACCAGGGCGGGCGCGGCGCGCAGCGCCTCGGGGCGGTCGAGCAGCGCGTTCAGCCGCACGTAATAGGCGGTCGGGGTGAGAGCGAGCTCCTCGCGGATCCGCCGCTCCTTCGCGCCGACGTACCGGAACGTCCGCTCCTCCATCGCGAGGATCGCGCGCTCCTGCGCCGTGAGCCCCGTGCTCCCGTCCTCCCCGGAGCGCTCGGCGACCCCGGAGAGGTCGTCGGGATCCTGGGCGGGGAGGTCGGCGGAGGCGGGCATGGATCCACCCTACGGCCGCGCGCCGGGCCGTCCGTCCCGGCGCGCCGAGGGCCCGTCGGACCGCCCCGGCCCCGTCGCGCCGCATGCCAGACTTGCCCCATGCCGCGCCCCCTCGCCGAGACCATCGCCCCCGACTGGGCCGAGGCCCTCTCCCCCGTCGAACCGGCGATCCATCAGATGGGCGACTTCCTGCGCACCGAGGCGGAGTCCGGCCGCGGATACCTGCCGACGGGACAGAACGTGCTGCGCGCCTTCACCCGGCCGCTCGCCGACGTGCGCGTGCTCATCGTGGGCCAGGACCCGTATCCGACGCCCGGCCACCCGATCGGGCTGTCCTTCGCGGTCGAGGAGCACGTGCGCCCGATCCCCCGCAGCCTGCAGAACATCTTCAAGGAGATGCAGGAGGACCTGGGGATCGCCCCGGCGCCCCACGGCGACCTCAGCGCCTGGCAGGACCAGGGGGTGCTGCTGCTGAACAGGGTGCTCACGGTGCAGCCGGGCTCCCCCGCCTCGCATCGCGGGAAGGGCTGGGAGGCGGTCACGGAGGCGGCGATCCGCGCCCTGGCCGCCCGCGGCGGCCCGCTGGTGGCGATCCTGTGGGGCCGTGACGCGCAGAGCCTGCAGCCGATGCTGTCGCCGACGCCCTGCATCACCTCCCCGCACCCGAGCCCGCTCTCGGCCTCGCGCGGGTTCTTCGGGTCCCGCCCCTTCTCCCGCGCGAACGCCCTGCTGGAGCAGCAGGGGGCGCAGCCGATCGACTGGCGGGTCGTGCGGGACTGACGCGCCCGGAGGCATGGCGCCGGGGCACGGGCCCGCCTACTGTGGGACGACCCGCTCGGCGTCACTCCGGAGGATCGCGCGATGGCACTGAACCCCGCCCAGTTCACACCGCAGGGCCCCGGGGTCGACTACGACCCCCACTGGTACCGCAAGGCCGTGTTCTACGAGGTGCTCGTGCGCGGCTTCGCCGACGGCAACGGCGACGGCACCGGCGACTTCACGGGGCTCATCGAGCGCCTGGACTACCTGCAGTGGCTGGGCATCGACTGCCTGTGGCTGCCTCCCTTCTTCGCCTCCCCGCTGCGCGACGGCGGGTACGACATCTCCGACTACGGCGCGGTGCTGCCGGACTTCGGCTCCATCACGGACTTCGAGCGCCTGGTCTCCGAGGCCCACCGCCGGGGGATCCGCGTGATCATCGACCTGCCGATGAACCACACCTCGGACAAGCACCCGTGGTTCCTCGAGTCCCGCGCGGACCCGGAGGGCCCGTACGGCGACTTCTACGTCTGGTCGGACACGGACGAGAAGTACCGCGAGGCGCGCATCATCTTCGTGGACACGGAGGAGTCGAACTGGACCTTCGACCCGGTGCGCCGCCAGTTCTTCTGGCACCGCTTCTTCTCCCACCAGCCGGACCTGAACTTCGAGAACCCCGCGGTGCGCGAGGCGATGTTCGACGTGGTGCGCTTCTGGCTGGACAAGGGCGTGGACGGATTCCGGGCCGACGCCATCCCCTACCTCTTCGAGGAGGAGGGGACCGACGGCGAGAACCTCCCGGCGACCCACGCCTTCCTCGCCGACCTGCGCCGCTTCGTGGACGAGAGCTGGCCGGGCCGCGTGATCATCGCCGAGGCCAACCAGTGGCCCGAGGACGTGGTGGAGTACTTCGGCACCCCCGAGGACCCCGAGTGCCACATGTGCTTCCACTTCCCGGTGATGCCGCGCCTGTTCTACGCGCTGCGGGAGGGCAGCGCCCGCCAGATCGTCGAGATCATGGCGCAGACCCCGGAGATCCCGCAGGGCGCCCAGTGGGGCACGTTCCTGCGCAACCACGACGAGCTCACCCTGGAGATGGTCTCGGGCCAGGACCGCTCGGCGATGCTCGGCTGGTACGCGCCCGACGCGCGCATGCGCGCGAACGTCGGCATCCGCCGACGCCTGGCCCCGCTGCTGGACAACTCCCGCTCGGAGATCGAGCTGATCCATGCCCTGCTGCTCTCGCTGCCTGGCTCGCCGTTCCTCTACTACGGGGATGAGATCGGCATGGGCGACAACATCTGGCTCACCGATCGCGACGCGGTGCGCACCCCGATGCAGTGGACGCCGGACCGCAATGCGGGCTTCAGCGACATCACCGATCCCGGCAAGCTCTACCTGCCGGTGATCCAGTCGCTCGTCTACCACTACGCGACCACGAACGTCGAGGCGCAGATGGCGCACTCGGGATCGCTGCTGCACTTCGTGCGCTGGATGCTCGCGGTGCGCCGCGAGCACGACGCCTTCGGCATGGGCGCCTACCGGCACGTCGAGGCGGACAACGAGCGCGTGCTCGCCTTCACCCGGACCTACGACGGCGCGGACCACGGGGAGGAGGCCGCGCAGCACGCCGAGACCCTGCTGTGCGTCTTCAACCTCGCCCCGCAGCCGGTGACCGCGCGCGTCGCGCTCGAGGGGCCGGGCCGACGCACCGTGCGCGACCTCTTCGGCGGCGCCGAGTTCCCCTCGCTCGGCGAGGACGGGACCCTGGACGTCATGCTCCCCGGCCACGGCTTCTACTGGCTGAAGGTGCGCCCCCTCGGCGAGCAGGGCGAGCCGATCACCCGGACCACGGCGATCCCGGTGATCGACCCGGAGTGACCCGGAGCGACCGGCCCCGCGGTCAGCCCTCGGCCTTGCCGATCCGCCAGTACCCCATGAAGGCGACCTGCTTGCGGTCCACGCCGATCTCGCGCACGAGGTAGCGGCGCAGGCGCTTGACCACGCCCGCCTCGCCCGCGATCCACGCGTAGAAGGGGCGCTCGTCGGGGTGGACCTCGGAGGTGCTGCCGTGGGCGGCGTGGGTGAGCTGCTGGGGAACCTCCCAGAGGATCGTGGAGTCGATGTCGACGTCCTCGAGCTCGACCCGCTCGCCGGCCGACGGGTCAGCGGGCAGATCCGCGTCGGCCGCGACGGCCTCGCGGACCGCGGGCTCGAGCAGGGAGCCGTGCTCGGCGCCGTCGCGGGCCAGCCACACGACCTCGACGCCGGCCGGCCCCTCGAGATCCAGGCGGTCGGCGGCCGTGGGCACCTCGAGGAGGGCCCGGCCGCGCACGTCGGACCCGCGCAGGGACTCGAGGATCGAGGCGATCGCGGGCACCGCGGTCTCATCGCCGACGAGCAGCAGGTCCTTCGCACCGCCGGGCTCGAACTCGATGCCGCTGCGGGACTGCTCCCCTCCGCGGCGGGGGCCGATGAGGTGCAGGCGCCCTCCGGGGCGCACGGCCTGCGCCCAGCTGCCAGCGGGCCCGCCGACGCCGTGCTCGTCCGTGTGCAGGACCATGTCGACGACGAGCTCGCGGGCGGCCTCGTCCCAGTCGCGGATCGTGTACGTGCGCATGGCGCCGCGCACGTCCTCGTCGACCTGCAGCCAGGCCTGGTACCAGGAGAGGTCGTCGCTCTGGTGGCTCTCGAGGAAGTCCACGAGATCGAAGGCCGGATCTCCCCCGCCCGGCGGGATGATGAGCTTGAAGCGCTGGTCGAGCGGGTGGTGGTCGATGCCGAACTCCGCCATGCCCTCACCGCCCAGCACCACGCGGCGGAAAGCGGGGGTCATGTCCTCGACGCGGAGGACCTCGGCGAGATGGGCGGTGGTGGACGGACGCGTCACAGCAGCTCCTTCGGATGTGCGGGCGGGCAGCGCGGGGCTGCGGGGCGGAACAGCAGGGCGCTCGACCATTGTGCCAGGCAAGGCTGTCCTCACTGAAGGGCGCCGGAGGGTCCGCCAGATCACATCCGGCTCGACCCGCCGACCGGGGCGTGTGGCATCCTCGGTGACTGCGCACAGCGCCGCCCTCGCCGCGCGCCCGGAGACGGGCCGCGCGCAGGGCGCCCACGGACAGGAGAACGATGTGAACGAGACCCCCCGGTCACCCGCCGAGGAGGCCCAGGATCCGAGCACCTCGCCCGAGAGGCTGATGGAGCTCACCGAGCGGCACCCCCAGCTGCACGGACTCCTGGTCGAGAACCCCTCCTGCCCGGAGGTGGCGCGGCAGTGGATCCTCGCGACCAACCCGCGCGTGCGCGCGAAGCAGGAGGCGCAGCAGCCCGACCAGCAGCAGGAAGAGCGGCAGCAGCAGCCCGCTCCCGCCGCGGACGGCGACCTCGAGGACACCGGGGACGTGCTCGCGACCCGGCAGCTCCAGCGCGCCGACTCCACGGACCCCGCCCCCGCCTCGTCGGCCCCCGAGGGCGATGACGGCCC
>NZ_JAKRMO010000037.1:0-43077 GCF_022346485.1 Brachybacterium sp. ACRRE
CCGCCGCCCCATGACCGACCACCCCGCCATCCGGAAAGGCACATGATCCCCATGACGCATCCCGACAGCTCCGACACCCTGCGCCTCGTCTGGCCCCAGTGGCAGGGCGCCGGACGCGAGAACGTCGCATCCCTCCTGCCCGAGTTCTCCGGCCCCGTCGCCCGCCACGGCTACGCCGTCGGCTCCCGGATCCTCGACGCGATCATCCCTGCGCACGACGGTCCCACCGAGCACGTCCCGGTCGACATGGCCGAGCCCGAGGAGGGGCCGACGGGCGGCATCGAATCGCGCGCGAGCATCCTGGCCTCCCTCGCCGCCGCCCAGGAGGCGATCGCCCGGCACGACGCCGCGCGGATCCTCACGCTCGGCGGCGAGTGCTCCGTGAGCGTCGCCCCGTTCGCTGCGCTCGCCGAGCGCTACGGCGAGGACCTCGCCGTGGTGTGGATCGACGCGCACCCCGATGCGGACACCCCGCAGACCGGGTACGACGGGTACCACGCGATGGCGGCGTCCGTCCTCACCGGGCACGGGGACGCCGAGATCCTCGACCGCCTGCCCGCCACGATCGCCCCCTCCCGCTTCGCCTACGCCGGCCTGCACGCCGGCGAGCCCGACGCCCTGGCGAACGTGCCCGCCTGGGGGCTCACGACCATCGGCCCCGATCAGCTGCGCGCATCGAGCGACGCGCTGCTCGCATGGCTGGCCTCGACGGGCGCGACGAAGGTCGCCATCCACCTCGACGTCGACACCGTCGACAGCGAGGAGATCACCTTCGGGCTCGGCGAGGTCCCGGACGGTCTCACCAGCGCGCAGGTCCACCGGGTGATCGCCGACATCGGCGATGCCTGCGACGTGGTGGGGCTGACGATCGCCGAGTACATCCCGCGGCAGGTGATGGCCCTGCAGGGCATGCTGCGAGGTCTTCCGCTCGTCGACCGGAAGGGCTAGAGCAGCCCGAGCGCCCGGGCGATCGGGACGGCGCTCGCCGCGGCCCACGCCTGCGGACGGCACGAGGCCGGATAGGGGAGGGGCGCGGAGACCTCGTCGGCGCTCTGCCCGCCGAACAGCTCGGGGAGACGCTGGTCGAAGGAGTCCGCGGCCCGCACCAGGCCTCGCGCCAAGACGCGCGCCTCGTCCTCGAAGCCGGCGCGGAGCATGCCGCGCAGGATGTATCCGGTGTCGTGCGTCCACACGCTGCCGCCGTGATAGCGCAGCGGTCCGTAGCCGCCGTTGTCGGTGCAGAGGGTGCGGATGCCGAAGCCCGAGAACAGGGTGGGATCCATGAGGCGGTCCGCGACCAGGCGCTCCTGCTCCGCGTCCAGCAGGCCGGTCCCCAGCAGGTGCCCCATGTTCGAGGCCACGCCGTCGACCGGGCGCTCTGCGCCGTCGAGGGCGATCGCGGGATACCGGCCGCGCTCGTCCTCGCACCAGAAGCGCGCGTGGAACGCCTCGTGCAGGCGGGTCGCGAAGGCGCGCAGTCGGGCGGGGAGCTCCGCGGACGACGGGCCCGTCGGGCCGCCGCGTTCGAGCAGGTCGGCGGCGTGCAGGGCGGCTGCATAGGCGTATCCCTGGACCTCGGCGAGGGCGATCGCGCCGCTCGCGAGGGAGCCGTCCGCGCGGCGGATCGAGTCGTCGGAGTCCTTCCAGCCCTGGTTGGTCAGGCCGTGCCCGCTCTCGTCGATGTACTCGAGCAGACCGTCGCCGTCGGCGTCCGCATGCTCGAGGAGCCAGTGGGCGGCGGCCTCGAGGCGCGGGCGCAGCTCGGCGAGCACACCGGGGTCGAGGCCCGCGTCGAGCGCGTCATGCAGGAGCTCGATCCACAGCGGCGTCGCGTCGATCGTGCCGAAGTAGACCGGCGGCAGATGGCTCGCGGCCATCTCCATGCCCTGCGCGCGGACCTCGTGGAGGATCTTGCCGGGCTGCTCGGCCGTGGCGGTGACGATGCGGGTGCCCTGCATGCTCGCGAGCGTGCGCAGGGTGCCCTCGGCGAGCGTGGTGTCGACGGGCAGGGCGAGCGAGGCGGCGATCAGCGAATCGCGTCCGAAGAGCGTGAAGAACCACGGGGCGCCGGCGGCGGCGAAGCTGCGCGCCGGATCGCCCGGCACCTGCAGGCGCAGCGCGTCGAGGTCCGCGAGGGAGCGGGCCAGGAGATCGCGGGCGGCGCGGCGCTCGGGGTCCGCGTCCTGCTCGACCGCGGGCAGGAGGTGGCGGGGATCGGCGGCCTCGAAGGGGACGTCCGGGTCGGCGAGCTCGAGCTCCCAGCTCGCCTCGGCCGCGCCGCGCGCCGGTGCCTCGAGGATGCAGCGCCAGGTGACGACGGGCCCGTCGGCCTCCGGGACGATCGGGCTGGTGCTGGTGCTGGTGCTGGTGCTGGTGCTGGTGCCGGTGCTCGCGCGGAGCACGGCCTCGCCCCGCTCACCGATCGACCACCGCGCCGCGCCCTCCTCGACGTGGGCGCCTGGTCGCCCGGGATCCTGCGCGAGCATCAGTCGCGGGTCCTTGACCTGCGACATCGTCGCGCCGTCGGTGACGAGCCCGAGACGCAGGGGCAGGGTGCGCGGATGGTCGTCGTCGTTGCGCAGGCGCAGCGTCTCGCGGATGCCGCGGCCGGATGCGGCGCGCGTGCGCTCGAGGATGACGAGCGGGTCGCCGGGCAGATCGGGCGCGGTGACGAGCCGGCGGAACACGACCTCCTGCGCGCTGCGCACCTCGGCGGACAGGGGCGAGAGGGCAGGGCGCTCGACGTGCTCGTTCTCGGGCCGTTCCTCGACCTCGCAGGTCAGGTCGGAGACGACGCGGGTGTCGCCGAGATAGACGCCCTGGGCGCCGACGCCCATGATCGTGCCGTCGGGCGCCGACCATGCCTGCAGCGGGGCGCGCAGCACCACGGCGAGATCGTGGAGGAAGGGCTGGTGGTTCTCGACGCGCCGCGCTGCGGACGGACTCGGGGAGGACGGAGGCGTGCTCACCGCTTCATGCTTGCACGCGCGGCCCCCGTGCGCTCGGGGAATGCACGCCCGCGATCAGTCCAGCGCCTGCTGCCAGAACGCGGCCTCCATGCGGGTGGCCGTGCGGAAGATCCGCTCGAGCCGTGCCCGCCGGCGGGCGGGCAGATGGTCGCCCGCGAGCTCGTCGAGCCGCGCACCGGCCTCGGCGGCGCTCGCCTGGAACTCCTGCCCCGCGTACTCGGCGATCCACTCGCCGTAGGGGTGCTCGGCGCCCTCGGCGAGGCGCGGCGCGAGCGCGGTCCCGATCTCCGCGTAGCCGATCGCGCAGGGCGCGAGGGCGACCTGCAGGTCCAGGGCGTCCCCGGCCATGCCGGCGTCCAGGACGAAGCGCGTGTAGGCGACGGTGCCGGTCTTCTCGTCGGCCGACTCGAGGGACTCGCGGTCGATGCCCCAGGAGGCCGTGAGCCGCACGTGCAGAGCGGTCTCGGTGAGGATCGCGGTCAGCGAGTCCGCGGCGGAGCGGATGCCCTCGAGGCTGTCGGCCTTGTACGCCGCCAGGGCGTTGGCCCGTGCGAACTGGAGGAGGAACAGGTAGTCCTGGACCAGGTAGTCCTGGAAGGCGGCCAGGGGGAGCGTGCCCTCGCCCAGCCGCGTGACGAAGGTGTGGTGGACGTAGGCGTCCCAGTCCTCGGCGGCGGAGGCCTTGAGCTGGTCGAACAGCACGGAGGCGCTCATGCCGTCGCCACCTCGCCGTCGGCCTCGTAGGCCGAGTCGAAGAACTCGTTCTCGAGCTGGACGGTGCGCGCGAAGAAGGCGCGCACGCGCTCGGGGTCCTGCACATCTGCGGCGTCGAGCTCGGTGCGCAGGAAGTCCACGAGATCGCGGAAGCCGGGGCCGTCGTGCAGGGCGATCCACTCGGCGTGGACGAAGCTCTCGGGCCGGGGAGAGGGCGCCCGGCTCGCCCAGTCCAGGTAGAGCCACTCGGTGACCAGCAGGACCGCGAGGATCGCGGCGTGGTCGCGGGTCTCCGCCGCCTCCCGGAACACGTCGAGGAAACCGTCGGTGGCCGCCGTGTTCGGGATCCGCGCGCGCTCCTCCTCGCTCACCCCGAGCGCGTCGAGGGCGCGCAGGAAGTACGTGTTCTCGTCACCGGCGACCTCCCCGGCGAAGCGCGCGAATCGCAGCCGGGCGGCGGGGGTGCGGGCGGTGGCCAGCGCGGCGCCGATCAGCTGCAGGAAGGCGTCGAGGAAGCGATGGTCCTGCACCAGGTAGCGCGCCATCACCTCGTCCGGGACGGTTCCCGCGTGCAGCTCGCGCACGAAGCGGTGGCCGACGGCGCGCTCCCACGCCGGGGCGTGCTGGAGGCGCAGGGACGCCGTGAAGGCGGCGTCCTCGGTGGACGGACGTGGGGCAGGTGTCATGGTGGCGATCCCTCCGCGAGTACGAGCTCGATCAGGTTCAGCGGGTGTGTTCTCAGCCCTGGTCAGGGCACCCCGTGCACGTGCGAGGGTAGCGCCGCCGCGCGCATCGGACGAGGCCGTCCCGCGCCGTGGGAGCCACGGGCCCCGTGGGCAGGCCCCGCGGTCTACGCTTCGCAGCATGCTCGGACTCCTGCGCAGGCGCGCCGGTGCGCTCGCGATCGGGGCGCTGGTCCTGGTCGCCGTGCTGTGCGTCCTCGGCGGCGGGCTGCCCCCGCAGGATCTCGCGGCGCTGCTGGAGCGGGTCGCGCCGGTGCTGGGATTCGTCGTCGCGATCGCGGTGCTCGCCGAGCTGGCGCGCGAGGCAGGACTCCTGGACGTGATCGCCCACGGCCTCACCGTCCTCGCCCGCGGGCGCACCGCCGTGCTGTGGTGCGCCGTGTGCGCTCTCGCCGTGGTGTGCACGGCCTTCTTCTCCCTGGACACGACGGCGCTGATCATGACCCCGGTGGTCGTGCTCACGGCCCGGCGCGTCGACGTGCCCGCGGTGCCCTTCGCCCTGGCCACCGTGTGGCTCGCGAACACGGCGTCACTGCTGCTGCCGGTCTCGAACCTCACGAACCTGCTGGCCAGGGGTGCCCTGGGCGGGGGCACGGCGGCGTTCCTCGCCCGCAGCGCCGTGCCCACCCTGATCGCGGTCGCGGTGCCGGTGGTCCTGCTGGCGATCGTCCATCGCCGGGACTTGCGGGGCCGCTTCCGGACCTCGCCCGCCCCGCAGATCCGCGACCGCGTCCTGCTGAGGGTGAGCGGGTGCGTGGTCGTGGTGCTGCTGCCCCTGCTCGTGCTGGTGCCGGCGGTGTGGATCCCGGCGGGCGCGGCGGCGCTCGTGCTGCTGCTCGCCTTCGCGCTGCGGCGCCGCGAGGCGATCGGAGTGCACCTGGTGCCCTGGCGCCCGCTCGCGATCGCCCTCGCCCTCTTCGTGCTGGTCGAGACCGCGCACGTGCAGGGCGCGACGTCGTTCGTGCTCCGTGCGGCCGACGGCGGCGCGGGGCCGACGGGCCTGCTGCGCACCGCCGGGACCTCGGCGCTCGCGGCGAACGTGCTCGACAACCTCCCCGCGTTCCTCCTCCTCGAGCGCTCTGCGGCGGACGATCCCGCGTCGGCCATGGCCCTGCTGATCGGCGTGGACGTGGGGCCCCTGATCACCCCGTGGGCATCGTTGGCCACCCTCCTGTGGCATCAGCGGATGCAGGCGATGGGCGTGCGGATCCCCTGGACGCGCTTCATGGTGCTCGGCGCGGTCGCAGTGGTGATCACGGTGCCCCTGGCGTCGCTCGCGCTGGCCGTCATGGAGTGAGCAGGCCGGACCTCAGACGCTCTCGGGGTCCGACAGCAGGCGCTCGGGGATCCGGTCGCGACCGACGACCTGGGACACGAGATCGCGGTCGATCCGGCTGCCGCGCCGGACGATCGTGAGCGTGCCGCGGACCTCGAGGATCACCAGCTCCACCTCGTCGAGGTCGAGCACCCCGCTCACGCGCAGGCGATCCAGCAGCATGGCGCGGGTCAGCCTGCTGCGCTGCAGGCCGGCCGCGACCGGCTCCCCGCCGAGCATGACCACGATCGGGCGCGTGCGCCGCAGCAGCAGAGGGACGCGGCGGAACCTGCCCGTCACGTACTCGAGGACCACCAGGGTGCTCAGGACGACCACCGCGCCGAGCATGGTCGGCGATTCGCCGAGGGTCGCGCGGGCGGTGATGCCGCCGACGACGGCCAGGACCACGAAGCTGCCGGCGCTGGGGCGGGCCATCAGGCGCGGACCGATCGCCTGCATGAGCAGGGAGAAGAAGCCGTACAGCACGATGGTCGAGGCGACGACGCCGAGGACCGCGCTGCCGCTGATCCCGACGTAGTCGCGCCAGATGAGGTCCCAGTCGATCATGGGGCCATTGTCGTCCCTGGGGACCCACGCCTCACGATGCGCGACTCACGCCTCGCGCGCGGCGAGCGGGATCCGTCCGCCCGCGAGCACCATCTCCACCTGGCGCGGCGAGAGCCGATGGTGCACGGGGACCTCTCGGTCCCCGATCCGTGCGGTGAGGTCCGTGCCGGCCTCGAGCGCCGCGTGGATGCCGTCGATCTCGACGAGATCGCCCGTGGAGATCCTGTCGTGGTCCTCCGGGTCGTCGAACTCGAGGGCGAGGATCCCGAAGTTCGCGAGGTTCTGCCAGTGGATGCGGGCGAAGGACACCGCGATGACCGCCTTCAGCCCCAGGTAGCGGGGAGCGATCACGGCGTGCTCGCGCGAGGAGCCCTGCCCGTAGTTCTTCCCGGCGACCACCACGTGGCCTCCCGCGTCCTTCGCCTCCGCGGCGTTCGCGGGATAGTCGGGGTCGATGCGGGTGAAGGTGAACTCGGAGATCCTCGGGATGTTCGAGCGGAAGGGGAGCACGCGCGAGCCGGCGGGCATGATCTCGTCGGTCGAGACGTCGTCGCCCATCACCAGGATCACGGGGGACCGCAGATCGTCGTCGATCGGCGCGAACTCGGGCAGCGAGGAGATGTTCGGGCCCTTCACGAGCTCGACCTCACGGGCCTCCTCGAGCGGCAGCGGCGGCTGCAGCATGTCCTCGATGCGCGCGAACTCCGTGGGGAGCTGCGGGCGCGGGGCCGGGATCCCGAGCGAGTCCGTGAGCGTGCGCGGATCGGTGATCCGCCCGGTCAGCGCCGCTGCGGCCGCGGTCTCCGGCGAGCACAGCCACACCGAGTCCTCCTCGGTGCCCGAGCGGCCCGGGAAGTTGCGGGGCATGGTCCGCAGCGAGTTGCGGCCGCTCGCGGGGGCCTGGCCCATCCCGATGCAGCCGAGGCATCCGGACTGGTGGATGCGCGCCCCGGAGGCCACCAGATCGGTGAGCCAGCCGCCGCTGATCAGGTCGGCGAGCACCTCGCGGGAGGTCGGGTTCACGTCCACGGAGACGGCCTCGTGCGCCTGGCGGCCCCGCAGGGTCTCGGCGAACGCGGCGAAGTCCCGCAGTCCGGGGTTCGCCGAGGAGCCGACGACCACCTGGAACACGTCCTCGTCCTCGACCTCGGCGACGGGGCGCACGTTGCCGGGGGAGGAGGGCGCGGCGATCAGGGGTTCGAGGGCGCTCAGGTCGATGTGCTCGGTGACGTCGTACTGCGCGCCCTCGTCGGCTTCGAGACGGGTGAACTCGTCACTGCGGCCGACGGCCCGCAGGTAGTCGCGGACCGCGTCGTCGGCGGGGAAGACGGTCGCGGTCGCGCCGAGCTCGGCGCCCATGTTCGCGATCACGTGCCGGTCCATCGCGGTCAGCTGGGCGAGGCCCTCGCCGTGGTACTCGATGATGCGGCCGACGCCGCCGCTGACGCCGTGGCGGCGCAGCATCTCCAGCACCACGTCCTTCGCGCTCACCCAGTCCGGCAGCTCGCCGGTGAGCTCGACGCCCCAGACCTCGGGCATGGCGACGTAGAGCGGCTGGCCGGCCATCGCCATCGCGATCTCCAGGCCGCCCACGCCGATCGCGAGCATGCCGAGCGCGCCCGCGGCGCAGGTGTGGGAGTCCGAGCCGATCAGCGTCGCCCCCGGGCGGCCGAAGTGGGCCTGGTGCACCGGATGGGAGACGCCGTTGCCCGCCTTGGAGAACCAGAGGCCGAAGCGCCGCGCGGCCGAGAGCAGGAACAGGTGGTCGTCGGGGTTCTTCTCGTCCGTCTGCAGCAGGTTGTGGTCCACGTACTGCACGGAGAGCTCGGTGCAAATCCGGTCCAGACCCATGGCCTCGAGCTCGAGCATGACCATGGTTCCGGTCGCGTCCTGGGTGAGCGTCTGGTCGACCCTCAGGCCGATCTCGCTGCCGGGGTCCATATCTCCCTCGACGAGATGGGACGCGATGAGCTGGTGCGCGACGGTCTGCGCTCGAGTGCTGTCCACGATGCTGCCCTCCAGAGATCGTGGTCCGCCGTCGGCCCGACGGCGGACCTCTTTCGAGAGTAGGCCAGGTGGCGCGAGGGCGGGGTCGGGCGACGAACACGAGGTGGCGATCCGATGAACTCGGCCCGCACTTATGTGCAGTCCCCTCGCACAAGCGAGCGCCGTTGCTACCGTGACGACGGTCACTGCGAGACCCGCGGATCCGCGGCGCGCAGTCGCGCACGAACGATGGAGCTCCACGGAGAGGAACCACTCTGAGATGAGCCTCGAAGCCCCCGCTCTCCCCGCTGATCGCGCCCCAGGTTCGGCGGCATCCGGGCTCCGCCCGCTCCCGCCGCAGCGACTGGCCGCCCGTCGACGGCGCAGGCGCCGCGGCTACGCGCTGTTCGCGCTGTTCGCCTTCCCGAATCTCGCGCTGATCGCGGTCTTCGCCTACTGGCCGATCATCGCGAACCTCTACCTCAGCCTCACCGACTGGGACTTCATCTCGCCCCAGCCGCTGTTCATCGGGCTGACGAACTACACGTCGATGCTCGCCTCGCCCTCGTTCCACAAGGTGCTGTGGGTCTCCGTGGTGTGGGTCGTGGTGGTCGTGGGGATCAGCCTGCTGCTCGGTGTGCTGCTTGCCGCGCTGTTCTCCAGGAAGCTGCGAGGCACCCCGGTCGTCACCGGTGTGGTGTTCGCGCCGCACGTGGTCTCCGGCGCGGCGATCGCGGTGGTGTGGCTGTTCATCTTCGACCCCAACTACGGGCTCGCCCGGGTCGTCTTCGACCTCTTCGGCGCCCAGTCGCCCAGCTGGACCACCGATGCCCACTGGGCGCTGCCCGCCCTGCTGATCGTCTCGATCTGGAAGGGCGTCGGCTTCGTCTCGATCGTGTACCTGGCAGGCATCCAGGGGCTCCCCTCGGACGTGCTCGAGGCCGCGAAGCTCGACGGCGCGAGCGCGTTCCAATCCTTCACGCGGGTGATCCTGCCGCTGCTCTCGCCCACGACGTTCTTCCTGGTCATCACGCAGACCATCGGGGCATTCCAGGCCTTCGACCTGATCGCGGTGATGACCAGCGGCGGGCCGGCGTCCTCGACCACCACCCTGAGCTGGTTCATCTACGAGCAGGCGTTCCTGCGCTCGAACGTCGGCCTCTCCGCGGCTGCGGGGACCATCATGTTCATCCTGCTGATGATCATCACGGCCTTCCAGTTCCGATTCGTCGAGAGGAAGGTGCACTACTGATGTCGACCTCCGTGTCCTCCCGGACCGCGTCCGGGGATCTCGACCCCTCCGCCGCGCAGGATCCCTCGGCCCCCGGCTCCGTCGGCCGGAAGCGGTCGCCGCGCCGACGTCGCGGGTCCTTCAGGCGCAACTGGTGGGGCTACCTGCTGCTGATCGCCGTCGGTCTGGTCTTCCTGATCCCGCTGTACATGCTGCTGTCCACGTCCTTCAAGGCGAACAGCGACATCTACACCTGGCCCATGAAGTGGCTGCCCCGCAGCCTCACGTTCGAGAATCTGCGCGAGGCCTGGCGCATCGCGCCCTTCGGCGCCTTCATCAAGAACTCGCTGATCGTGACGGTGGTCGGGGCCGTGCTGAAGGTGGTGCTCGCGATCTTCGCGGCCTACGCCTTCGCCTTCCTCCCGTTCCCCGGCAAGAAGTGGCTGTTCGTGGTGATGCTCGGCGCCCTCATGGTCCCCGGGCACGTGACCCTGCTGGTCAACTACCTGACCATGGGCAACCTGCATCTGATCAACACTTACGCGGGCCTGATCCTCCCCGGCGTGGCCTCGGCGTTCGGCACCTTCCTGCTGCGTCAGCACTTCATGTCGCTGCCGGACGAGGTGTTCGAAGCGGCGGAGGTCGACGGCTGCGGTCATCTGCGCCGGCTGGTCTCCTTCGTGCTGCCGATGTCCGTGCCCGCCGTCGCCACCGTCGCGCTGGTCGCCGTGATCGACGAGTGGAACAACTTCGTGTGGCCGCTGATCATCACGAACTCGGTGAACATGCGCACCCTGCCGATCGGCCTGATGTACCTGAAGTCGAACGACGGCGTGACCAACTGGGGCGTGCTCATGTCCGGCACCCTCATCGTCGTCCTGCCGATGCTCCTGGTGTTCCTGTGCGCGCAGCGCTACATCGTCACCGGCCTCACCGGTGCCGCCGCCGGCAACGGGCGCTGAGCCGGAACCGATCGTCGAAGGAGAGACATGCCGATCCATCCAGCGAGCCGCGCCCCTCGCCGCGGCCTCCGCCGACCCGCCCCGTCCCGTCGGGCCCTGCTGGGCGCCGGCCTGCTGGGCGGGACGATCCCGCTCCTCTCGGGCTGCTTCGGCCTCGGGGAGACCGACGGACTCGTGCTCGAGCAGCCGGCGGGCGATGTCCCCGAGAAGTACCGCGACCGTCAGCGCGTCGTCATCTGGAGCGCCTACACGGCGCACAACGCCGAGGTGATCCAGGCGAACCTCGATGCCTTCCACGAGGCGCAGGACGACATCTTCGCGGAGGTCCAGATCTTCGACAGCTACGACGGCGTCGAGTCGAAGCTCGCTGCGAGCATGCAGGCGCGCCAGGTCCCCGACATCGCCGTCTTCAGCGACGTGGTCTGGAACCGCTTCTACCTGGCCGAGGCGCTCGAGCCCCTGGGCGCCTACTTCGACGAGGGCTTCGGCACCGACAGCTTCGACGAGCGCTTCCTGAAGGAGGGCACGGTCAAGGACGAGGTCTGGTGGCTGCCCTTCGGCCGCTCGACCCCGCTGTTCTACTACAACCGGGAGATCTTCGAGGCCGCCGGTCTGCCGGATCGCGCCCCCGAGACCTTCAGCGAGTACCGCGACTGGGGGAAGGCGGTCGGCGAGGTCGAGTACAAGGGGAAGAAGGTCCCGATGCGCGCCTACGTCGGCGGGGACGACTGGTACTTCCAGGGGTCCATCTGGGCATTCGGCGGTGCGTACTCCGACGGGCTCGACATGCGCCTGATCACCGACGCCTCCATCGCTGCGCTCGAGTACGACCGCGCCTTCATCCATGACGACGGCTCCGGGTACCTGGCGGCGGACGCGACGGGCGACTTCTCCTCCGGAGCCTGTGCCACCGCGATGCAGTCCACCGGATCCCTGTCCGGCATCAAGGAGGCGGCGACCTTCGACTTCGGATGCGGGTTCCTCCCTCGGGAGAAGGACGCGGGAGTGCCGACGGGAGGCGGGGGCCTGTCGATCCTGCGCTATGCCTCGGCCGAGCGGAAGCAGGCCGCGTGGGAGGTCATCAAGTTCCTCAGCACCGGGCAGCGCACGATCGACTGGACCCTGGGCAGCGGGTACGTGCCCTGCACGAAGGATGCGATCGAGTCCGACGAGGTCGCGAAGCTCGCCGCGCAGGATCCGCGATACAAGGTCGCCCTCGATCAGTTGGAGATCTCCCGCGAGCCCGACATCGTGCGCCGCTACGTGCCCGAGACCCTGGTCGAGGCCAAGAACGCCATCCAGTCGGTCTACTCGGCCGGCGAGAGCGCCGAGAAGGTGCTGACGCGGATGGAGAAGGAGCTCGAGCCCGCGATCGACAGGGTTCGAGAGAAGTTCGAACGGAGAGTGGGGACGGATACATGACCGGCATGCTGATCGTGGGCCATCGCGGCGCGATGGCCCACGCCCCGGAGAACAGCCTGGAGTCCTACGCGCTCGCGGAGGAGGCGGGGGTCGACGAGATCGAGCTCGATGTCCGCCTGAGCGCGGACGAGCAGCTGTTCCTGCTGCACGACGCCACGCTCGACCGCACGGCGGGCGCGGACTCCGCCAGGGGCCTCGGGCCCGCCGGCGAGCTGACCATGGCGCAGTTGCAGGCGGCGGTGCTCGATTCGGGACGCGGGGTGGCCTCCCTCGCGGAGATGTACGACGCCACCAGCACCGGCATCCAGCTCGAGATCAAGGCGCCGGAGACAGTGCCCCATCTCGCCCGGTACTTCGCGGAACACCGGGCCGACGCCGAGCGGACCGTGCTCATGAGCTTCCAGGAGGACGCCCTGCGCGAGGCGGCGCGGCTGATGCCGCAGGTGCGGCGTGGGGTGATCCGCAAGGACCTCGCGACGGCCGAAGGCTTCCCCGGCGGCTGGCAGGGCTTGGTCGAGCACACCCGCGCCCAGCGACTCGCCGTCGGCCTCGAGGGGCTCACGGAGGACACCGCCGCGCAGATCCGCGACCAGGGACTGGAGCTGCACGTGTGGCCGATGCGCACGCTGGAGAACATGCGGGACGCGGTGCGTCTGCAGGCCGACGGCACCACCTCGGACGATCCCGCGCTGGCGATGCAGTGGCTGCGCGAGGTGCAGAACGAGCAGGCGTCGGCGGACCGGCAGGAGCCGGCGGGACGGGCACCGGGCTCGTGAGCGGTTCTCCGCCGGAGCGGCAGGCCGCGTCGGCCTCCACGATGCCGCTGGACCAGCAGATCCTGCACGTGTACGTCGCCCTGCAGAACCTCGCGCAGGGTCGGACGGTCAATGAGATCGCCGAGGAGATCGGGAAGTCCCGCTTCGTCACCGCACGCATGGTCCGGCGCGCACGGGATCTGGGCCTGGTCGAGGTCCGTGCGGCGGTCCCCGACCCGATCGACGTCGCCCTCTCCGCGCGGCTCGCCCAGCGCTACGGGCTCCGGTCCGCGCTGGTCGTCGCGACGCACTCGGACCGGGATCCCGAGGCGCGGGAGGCGATCGCCGCGGTCGCGGCGCGCTTCATCCGGGAGACGGTCCAGGAGGACGACGTGCTGGGATTCACCCCCGGGCGCACGCTCGTGCAGGCCTCTCAGCAGGTGGAGGAGCTCCCCAGCGCCGACGTGGTCCAGCTGACGGGCGTCGGCTGGCCGCGGCTCGGGGACGGCGTCGAGGTGATCTCCAACATCGGCCGCGCGACCGGCGGAGCGACGTACCCGCTGTACGTCCCGATCCTCATCGAGCCCGAGGAGATCGCGATCCTCCGGCATCCCATGATCCAGCAGGTGCAGCGTCGCTTCGCACATGTTCAGAAGGCGTTCCTGACCATCGGCGGCTGGCCCGACTCCTCGCTGCTGGCGAGGATCCTCGAGGAGAAGGGCGAGCGCGAGCGGTTCGAGAAGCTCGGGGTCGTCGCCGAGATCGGCACCAGCCTGCTCGACATCGACGGGACCAGCGTCGGCGGCCTCGGGGAGCGGTTCACCGGCATCCCCGAGGACCAGCTGCGACGGGTGCCGCTGCGCGTCGCCATCGGCGGGGGAGAGGGCAAGCACCGAGCAGTGCTCGCGACCCTCCGATCAGGGCTCGCCCATGTCGTGATCACCGACGTGCGCGCCGCGGAGCTCGCCCTGGAGGCCGCGGAGACGTGAGAGAGGTCCCGGCGGCCCGGCCCCTCGCCGCTCGCTCCCTCCGCATCTCCACCCTGTTCTCCACCCGCGGGCGGTTCGCCCAGGGCGGCCTGTGCCGAAGCATCGAGGCATCGGCCCGCGGAGGCCGGCCACCCGATCCTCGGAGGAGATCATGAACGCCTCGTCCATCCCCTGGAACGCCCTGCTCGAGGGCCTCATCGTCCTCGCCGCGCTGGGCCTCATCCTGTACCGGCAGCTGCAGTGGCGAGAGGTCGCCAGGATGCAGCGGCTCGGCGGGATCCTCAGCGTGGTCGGCGCGGTGCTGGTGCTCCAGCAGCTGCGGCAGTCGCTGATCGACCCGGTCACGCTCGGATACCTCGTGCTGACGGCCGTCTTCGCCGTCGGCGCCGGGCTCGTGATGGGCCTGGTCAGCACCGTGCGGACCGGTGCCGACGGCTCGCTCGAGATGCGCGGCGGCTGGTGGGGCCTCGCGCTCTGGATCGCCTACATCGCGGTGCGTGTGGGGATGTCCTTCGCCGTCGTCGCCCTGTCCGGGGCGCAGAGCTCCCGGACCACAGGCATGATCCTGCTGTCGGTCGGCCTCGCCCGCCTGGTCAGCGCGGCCGTGGCGACGCACCGCCCCCGCCGCGCCCAGGACCTCACGGTCGTGCACGCGGCGACCAGGTCATAGGATCGCGCGGGTGATCTCGACACCGCATGGATCCCGGCCGACGAGCGCTGCTGCGCCGTCGGCCGGTCCTGCGCGGTCCGTCGAACCCGCGACACCGGGCCGTGAGCGCCGCATCGATGGGCTGACGATGGTGCTCGCCCTCGCCCTCGCGGTCTTCTTCATGCTGACCGCGTGGCAGGTCGAGACCCCTGGGCTGCGCGCGGCGGCCATCGGGGTGGTCGTGCTGTGGTCTGCGGAGATGGTGCTGGGCGCCCTCACCGACCAGTACCGACAGGCGGACCCGCGCACGATCCGAGCCGCGACGGTCGTCGTCTCCGTCTCCCAGATCGCGGCGTGCGCGCTCGCCTTCACCACCGGCAGCGCGCTGCTGCCCGTCGCGATCGCGGGCATCGTGCGCCTGGTGCGCAGGCCCGAGCGGCGCACGGACGTGATGGCCGTCGTCCTCGCCGCGGATGCGCTCGCCCTCGTCGGCTCGGCGCTCGTCTCCGGGGCCACGCCCGAGCTGCTGATCATCTTCCTGCTGGTGTGCGGGGGAGCGGCGCTGATCGGCCGCTTCCGCGCCCAGCGCGTCCGCTCGGCGGACAGGGAGCGCGTCCTTCTGCAGGAGCAGATCGCCGCCCAGCGCGAGCGCGCGGAGAACGCGGCACTCGTGGAGCGGGCCCGCATAGCGCGCGACCTGCACGACGTCCTCGCGCACTCCCTCGGTGCCCTCACCCTCCAGCTCGACGCCGCCGTGGCGCTCGCCGAGGCCGGGCGCTTCGACGAGCTCGAGACCCGTCTGCGCCGGGCACGGGGGCTGGCCGCCGACGGCCTCGCGGAGTCACGTGACGCGGTCTCCGCGCTCCGCGAGACGCCGCGAGAGGTGATCGCCGGGATCGAGGACGCCGCGGCCGCGCACCGCGACAGCGGCGGAGAGGTGCACCTGGACGGGCTGCTCGCCCCTGCGTCGGCCGCCTCTGAGCAGCTCGCTCAGGGGGCCACGACGTCCTCGGACCGCGGAGCGGGTGCCGGTGCGCTGCGCTCCCTGGATCCCGCACGCGCGGATGCGCTCCTGCGCGCGGCACAGGAGATGCTCACGAACGCACGGCGCCACGCACCCGGACGGGCGGCCGACCTCGATCTCGAGGCCCGCGATGGGAGAGCGGTGCTGCGCTGCCGGGTGCGGACCGCAGACAGGCATGGCGACGGCGATGCTGCGGGAACCACTGATCTCATCGGACAGGCGCCGCGGGCGGGCAGCCCCGGCGGCGGCTTCGGTCTGCTGGGCATGCGCGAGCGCTGTGAGGCCGTGGGCGGCGGCGCGAGCGCCCGTCTGCTGAGCGGCGGCACCTTCGAGACGACCGCGAGCGTCCCGCTCTCCGCGGCCGAGTCGATGGCGCATCCGTCGGCCGATCCCGGACCGGAACCCGAGGAGACGAGACCATGAGTATCCGCATCCTGGTGGCCGACGACCAAGCCCTCGTGCGCGACGGCATCGTCACCGTGCTCTCGCTCGCGGAGGGCATCGACGTGCTCGGCGAGGCGGAGGACGGCGCCCGTGCGGTCGCGCTCGCCGAGGAGGTCTCGCCCGACGTGGTCCTCATGGACCTGCGCATGCCCGGGATGGGCGGCGCCGAGGCGACCGCCGCGCTCGCGCGCAGCGCCCCGGCCGTGCGCGTCCTGGTCCTCACCACCTTCGCGGACGACGCGAGCATCGACGCCGCGCTGCGCGCGGGCGCCGCCGGCTATCTCACCAAGGACGCGGGCCGCGAGGAGATGGTCGCGGCGATCCGGGCGGCCGCCGAAGGAGGCACCCCGCTGGACTCCCGGATCGCCGGGCGTGTGGTCGCGGGACTCCCCGAGGCGCAGCCGACGAGCGTGCGCGAGCGGTTCCCGGACCTCACCGCCCGCGAGGCCGAGGTGCTCGAGCTGATGGCCAACGGAGCCACGAACCCGGAGATCGCCGAACGGCTGTTCCTGGGCGTCTCCACGGTGAAGTCCCACGTCAACGCGATCTTCGCGAAGCTCGGGGTGTCCGAGCGGCGGGAGGCGGTGGCGCTGGTGCGGGGTCGCGGCTGAGGCCGCGTGCCACGAGCGGCAGGAAGATCTCGTCGACGATCTGCGCGATGCGCTCGGCGGGCACCGGGCGCAGGGACATCAGCAGCTCGAGCCGCACGAGGTCGAAGGGGACCGCGAGCACGCTCTGCGGCACCGCAGCCGCATCGAGCTCGCCACGGGCCTCGGCGCGGTCGAAGATCTCTCGCGCCTGCGCATTCAGGTGGGTGCCGATGATGCGCTCGCGGAACAGCTCGGGCGTCATACCGGTGGCGTCGAGCAGGCCGGAGAACGCTGCCGCCGCGGCGACGGCGAAGAACGCGGAGCGCACGGTGCCGACCGCCGTCAGGTATTCCACGAGGTCGGTGCGCAGATCCCCGGTGTCGGGCGCGTCCACCGGACGCTGGTCCCGATGGTGGATGAGCGCGGCGAGCACCAGCTGATTCTTGTCGTCCCAGCGCCGGTAGAGGACGGGCTCGCTGGTCCGCGCGCGAGCCGCCACGGCACGCATGGTCAGCCGGGCAAGGCCTGATTCGACGAGCTCGTCCCAAGCCGCCTCAAGGATCGCCGCCTCGAGCTCCGCCCCGCGACGGCGGCCCGAGGCCGGTGCCGCAGCACTCTGGTCGGTGTCGGTGTCGGTGTCGGTGTCGGTGTCGGTGTCGACGTTCGACGCGGACGCGCCTCTGCTCACGGCTCCCATGGCGAGAGATTAGAAAGTATTGCCTTTCTTCGCAACCGGACGTACCGTCCAAGAAAGCAGATGCTTTCTTGGAGGTGCTCGATGAGCGAGAACGTCGTGGGCGAGAACGTGGTGGGCGAGAACGTGGTGGGCGGGAACGGACGGAGTGAGCGGGTGGAGTCGCCCTCGGGCGGAGGGCCGTCGACCGACGTGCTCATCGTGGGCGCCGGCCCCTCCGGCCTGACGCTGGCACTCGTGCTCGCGCGTCGCGGCGTTCCCTTCCGGATCATCGAGAGCGAGGACGGGCCGCGACCCGGGTCACGAGGGAAGGGCGTGCAGCCGCGGACTCTCGAAGCCTTCGCCGACCTGGGCATCGTCGGCCGGATCCTGGCGCAGGGGCGGATGGCGATGCCGATGGACATGATCTCGGCGGACGGCGGGGTCCGACGCGGCGGGGATGTCCCGGCCGCGCTCGCGGACCGCCCCGACATCCCGTACCCCGCGAGCGTCATCACGCCGGAATGGCGGGTCGAGGACGCTCTGCGCGAGCAGCTCGCCCGGTACGGCCGGCACGTCGAGTTCGGGACCCGGCTGGTCGACCTCCATCAGACCGCGGAGGGCGTCCTCGCCCAGGTGACTGCCGGCGGCGCGACGCACGTGGTGTCGGCCCGGTGGCTCATCGGCGCGGACGGCGGCCACAGCGCGGCGCGCAAGCTGGCCGGGATCGCCTTCGAGGGGGAGACCAGGGAGGATGTCCGGCTCGTCATCGCCGATCTGCCGCTGACCGGGATCGATCGCGAGCGCTGGCGGACCTGGCAGCATCCCCGGGGCATCGTGAGCCTGTGCCCGCTGCCGTCCACCGATCTGTTCCAGTGCACGGCGACCCTCGCACCGGGGGAGGAGCCCCGGCTGGAGACCGAGCACCTCCAGGAGGTGCTCGAGCAGCGGTCGGGCCGGACGGACATCCGCCTGGGCGAGCCGGTCTGGACCTCGGTGTGGAGGGCGAACGTCCGCCTCGCCGCGCACTATCGTGCGGGCCGGGTGCTGCTGATGGGCGACGCCGCGCACATCCACTCCCCGGCGGGCGGACAGGGCATGAACACCGGCGTCCAGGACGCCTGCAACCTGGGCTGGAAGCTCGCCGCGGTGCTCGCCGACGGCGCCCCGGAGTCGCTCATCGACACCTACGAGGCCGAGCGCAGGCCCGTCGCCCAGCATGTCCTCGCCTTCACCGACGCGCGCCTCGCCGAGACGCAGAGGACCCGGGAGTTCTCCGTGAAGCGGGACGAGAGCACGATCCAGTTGGACGTGGGATGCCGCGGCTCCCGGCTCTCCGTCGACGACCGCGATGAATCCTCGGACCTGCGCGCGGGCGATCGCGCTCCCGATGCCACGGGACTGATCGCGGTCGACGGGCCCCACCGGCTGTTCGACCTGATCGGCGGAGGGGTCTTCACGCTGCTCGAGTTCGGCGGTGCACCCGGGCAGGGGGAGCAGGCCGACGGGATCCGTGTTCTGCGGGTCGTCGACGAACCGCGGGGCGAGGGGGAGATCGCGGACGGCGACGGGACGCTCGCGACGGCCTACGCGCCCACGGACCGCACGCGGGTGCTCATCAGGCCGGACGGGTGCATCGGCGTCCTCTCCGACGCCGGGGACATCGGGGTGATCCTTGACTGCCTCGCAGCGGTCGGGATCCCGGGGCCGGAGTGCTGAGAGCTCGGAGTCCGCTGTCGCACGAGAACAGGGGAGAGAAGTCTCCGTAGACTGCAGCAATGCCTGAGACCAGCCCCGCCACCGGCGACGATCCGGCCGTCGGCCGGCGCCGCGGCTCGTACGCCAAGGGCGTCGCCCGACGTCAGGAGATCCTGGACCGCGCCCTGGAGGTGTTCCAGGATCGCGGCGACGAGGGCACTTCGCTGCGGCGGATCGCCGAGACGATCGGCGTCTCGCACGCGACGCTGCTGCACTACTTCGCCTCGCGCGAGGAGCTGCTGCTCGCGGTCTACGCGCACGCCGAGGCGCGGCGCGGAATGGACGACGAGCTCGGACCGGTGGGCACGATGGTCGACGCGGCGACGAAGAACGCCCACGTGCCCGGGATGGTCCAGCTCTACTCGACCCTGCTGGCGGGCTCGCTGCAGGGCGAGGAGTCCCCGAGCAGGGACTTCTTCACGGCTCGCTTCGCCGAGGTGCGGTCCTATGTCGCCGACATGGTCCGCGCCCGACAGGCCGAGGGGGAGATCCGCGCCGATCTCGATGCCGACGGGATCGCCTCCCTGCTGATCGCCGCCTCGGACGGCCTGCAGATCCAGTGGCTCCTCGAGCCCGGGATCGACCTGGAGCGCACCCTCGAGATGTTCGGCCCGATGCTGCGGCCCTGAGTGCCGCGGCTCCGAGTGCCGCGGCACTCAGGGCCGCGTGTCCTGGCGCCGCGGCGCTGCCGTTCCGAGCGCTCAGCGCACCTTCCGGATCGGCACGATCGCGAGCGCGCCGAGCACCGTGACCACGGCCGCGGCGATCAGCATCGCCGTGTAGTTGTCCGTGCCGGAGACCCCGAGCCCCAGGAAGAGCAGGGCGAACGGGGAGGCGAAGGACTGCGGGAGGGCATTGGCGATGTTGATGACGCCCAGGTCCTTGCCCGGCTTCTCGGGGTCGGGCAGCACGTCGACCACGAGGGCGACGTCCACGGCCATGTACATCCCGTAGGCGAAGCCGAGGATGATCTCCGCGAGGTAGAAGTGGGCGACGTCCCCCGCGAAGGCGAGCACCAGGATCCCCGCGGCGAACAGCAGGGCGGAGCCGATCACGAAGATCTTGCGCCTGCCCAGCTTGTCGGAGGCGGCCCCCACGAAGGACGTCGCGACCAGCAGGGCGATCGTGTAGAGCAGCACGCCCAGGGCGACCGCCCGGGTCGCGTGGGCGGCGTCCAGCCCCAGGTGCTGCTGCATGTACAGCAGGCGGAACGTGGTGAACATGAACGAGCCCAGGATGATGAAGAACCGCGACCACCAGGCGAGGCCGAAGTCCCTGTGCCTGATCGGGTTGGTCCAGAACGAGGCGATGAGGGTGCGAATGCGCAGCGGCGCGGGGCGCTCGGCGGGCAGCTCGTCACGGGAGACGGCGGCGTAGATCGCGACCAGCACGATGCCCAGCACGCCGGGTGCGATGAACAGGATGGCCAGGTGATCGACGAGGCCGACGGAGAGATAGGTGCCCGCGAGGATGGCGACGTTCTGGCCGATGTTGATGATGCTCGAGCCGCGGCCTCGCTGCACGGACGGCACGTTGTCGGCGAAGCTCGCGACGAGCGCGGCGAGGGTCGCGTTGGCCACGACCTGTGCGATCAGCCAGAACACTGTGAGCGCGAGGACGCTCGTGGACAGCGCCACGCCCACCAGTGCCAGCGTCAGGCCGACGATCCCGCCGACCAGCCACGGCCGGCGGCGTCCCCAGCGGGTGCGGGTGCGATCGCTGAGCGCCCCGGCGAGCGGGTTCGCCACGAGGGCGCCGATCGCGCCGACGGGCAGCACCGCACCGATCACCGCGGCCGGGTTCTCCGGGGAGATCTCCTGCGCCTTCAGCTGCATGGTCACCATGACCGGCGTGATCAGGGCGGCGCAGATGCCGAACTGCGCGAGGAACATCCCCACGAAATAGGCGATCCCCACGCGCGGCGGCTCGGATGCCGCTCCTGTGCCGGCCGCGGGCTGCTGCCCGGCGAGCTCGCCGCCGACGGACGCCGTCACGCCGCCGAGCGGTCCGGCGACCGTGCCGGCGGGGTTCGTGCCGGGCGGACGGGTGCGACGGGCGGGATCCGCGTCGCCCGTCGTGCGCGAGGCCGGGGCGGACGGTGCCTGCGTGGGCAGGGGTGCTTCGGGCATTGACGCCTCCTCGAGTCAAAACTGACCAGTGGTCAGATTCGGTGATCGTAGAGGAGGCGGGGTTCGTGGGCAAGGGGGTGTCGCGGGGCGGAGCCGGGCGTGGTCGCGCAGCTCGGGGATAGCGTCAGGACATGGGCCCGCACGCGCACGAGGTCACGATGGGACGCTCGACGGTGAGCAAGAAGTTCTCCACCTGGGCGGATGATGAGGCACGCCGCGAATGGGCGTGCTTGAGGCTGCTGGCCGAACACGCGCCCGGACTCGCGCCGCGACCGCTCGAACGATTCTGCGAGGCAGGTGCTCCGGTCATCGTCATGGAGAAGCTGCCGGGGCAACCGCTGGGGGGATCGTCTCTGACGAGCGTTCAGCACGAGGCACTGGGACACGCACTCCACCTGCTGTTCGAGGTGCCGGTGAATGCGGCCCTGAAATCGGGGGTGCCGGAACGGCGACTCGGACCCAGGGACCTCATGGCACATCTTCGGAACGCACTGCACGACCAGATCGACGACGATGCGTGCATCCACCCCGATGTCGTGCGGAGAGCACTGCAGGCTGCTCGTGACCGCGTCTCGAGCGTTCAGGACGCTCCGAATCCCCGCTCCACTGCGGTCGGGATCGCGGACCTCAACCCGGCCAATGTCCTCTGGGACGGTCACAGGTGCAGGTTGGTCGATTTCGAGGATGGCGGGCTGACCACACCAGCCTTCGACCTGGCCGATCACCTCGAGCACCTTTCGGCTAGGACTCGGAACCTGTACGACGAAGCGCAACTGTCGCGAGCCGTCGGCCTCACGGGGGATGAGCGCACAGACCTCGCCGAGCACCGCGTGCTGTGGGCCGTGTTCTGGCTCCTCGCGCTGCTGCCGGGGAGCAGCGCTCACACGCGCAACCCCGAGGGAACGCTCGAGGTGCAGGCGGAACACGTTCTCGGTCTGATCCAGGCGTCGAAGGATGCGCCGGGCGCCGGGCGAAGCCCGTGATCGGCTGCGAACGGGCGACCTCCTAGGAGGCGCAGGTGACGATCACGCAGGGTGCTCAGTGCCGGGACGGCACGCCCTGCTGATGGCTTCGGCCGCTGCGACCAGGTTGGAGGAGCCTCGCCCGAAGCTGCACAGCCGTGCCCCCGGGTCGGGAAGCCCGGTGGAGACCAGCGTCAGATCAGGCCTTTGACGGCGGATCTCCTCGGCGATCGGCCGCTGCCAGGAGTTCAGGAAGGGGTCTTGGACGGCGAGCACCAGGCTGCGGCCCGTGGCGAGCTCGAGAGCGCTCTCGATGTCCAGGTCCTCGCTCGTCGTGGTGCTGAGCCCGTCGGCCCCGTCGCACCGATCGCGCACCAGGGTCGCGAGGTCCCAGCCGTCCCATTCGAGCGCCGCCTTCGGACGCCGATAGAGGTCGACCACGACGGGCCGCGTCAGCGTCGACAGCGCATCGGTCGAGTCGACCGCGCGCCGTGCAGCGGTCATGCCTGCACCGTCCTCCGAGACGCGTGGTGCCGGGGGAGATCCTTCGTTCGCGCTCTCCCGGACGCTGCGCGCTGCACGGTGCATCGCTCGTACGCGCTCCGAGGAAGTCTCGAGCGCCGCGACGTCCAGTTCTCCGCTCCCCACGGCCTCCTCGAGCCGGTCGAGCACCCGGTCGTGCAGAGCGGGGTCGGGCTCGGCGATGCAGAGCTGGTCCACGCCGGCGGCGAGAGCCTGTGCCGCGCCCTCGGCCACACCGACACGGCCCGCGATCGCGGCCATCTCCAGCGCGTCGCTGATGATCACGCCCGTGAAGCCGAGCTCGGTGCGGGCGATATCCGTGACCAGGCGCCTGCTGAGGGTGGTCGGCGTGTCATCGAGCGCGGGGAACCGGACGTGACTGGTCATGATCTGGGCGACGCGCGCGTCGATCGCTGCGCGGAACGGTGCGAGGTCGATCTCCTCGATCTGCTTCCAGTCCCGTCGATCGACGGCATCGCCGAGGTGGGAGTCGACTGCTGTCGCGCCGTGTCCCGGGAAATGCTTCGCGCAGGCGGCGACGCCGCACTCCTGGGTCCCCTCGATCCAGGCGACGGCGTGACGGGAGACCAGCGCGGGATCCGCCCCGAACGAGCGCGTGCGGATGATGGGGTTCTCCGGATCGCTCTGGACGTCGACCACCGGCGAGTAGCTGGCGTCGATGCCCAGTCCCGCGAGATGCGCGGCGAGCTCCCGCGCGCAATCGCGCGTCATCCGCACGTCGTCCACGACTCCGAGCGCAGCCGCCCCCGGTGACTCCGGGCAGTCGGCCCTCGTGAGATGGCTGATGCGCCCTCCCTCCTGGTCCACGCCGACCACGAGATCGCCCTGGTGCTCCCGCATCGTGGCGAGGGTGCGGCGGAGCTGCCCCGCCGAACGCACGTTGCGGCTGTGGAGGATGACCCCTCCCAGCCCCTGATCGAGCAGACGCTCCATCGCAGGAGTGAGCTCCGGAGAATCCCATCCGACGACGAGCAGCGAGGCCAGGAGCGAGCGCAGGGACGGATCGCGTGTCATCCCGTGAAGTCCCCCTCGCGCGCGTTGAGCTCCGCGTAGTGCGCGAGCTTGTCCTCGTCCACGACCACTCCGAGGCCGGGACCGTCCGGCACGCGCAGGCATCCGTCCTCGAAGAGCAGCGGGTCGATGATGTCGTCGTCGTGCAGGTAGTACATCGAGTCGATCGCGCCGGAGAGCACAGGGGTGCTCGCGGCGATCGCGAGGTGGGCCGCGGTGGCGATGCCCATCTCGCCGCCGCTGTGCAGGTTCATGCCGAGGCCGAAGGCCTCGCAATGGGCGGCGAGATGCTTGGTGATCGCCATGCCGCCCCACTTGTACACGTCCCCGTGGATCACCTGCACGGCGTCCAGCCGCACGGCCGGGGCGAGATCCTCCCAGCGGACCACGCACATGTTCGTGCACAGGGGGATCCGGACGGCTCGCGCCACCTGGGCCATCTGCTCGAGTCCCTGGCAGGGGTCCTCGAGGTACTCCAGTCCCAGCGGCTCCAGCGCGTGGCCGGCTCTCACGGACTCGGGGACGCTCCACGCGGCGTTCGGGTCCACGCGCAGCTCGACCTCGGGCAGGCGCTCGCGCAGCGCCTCCATGATCGCCACGTCGGCCCGGGCATCGGTGCTGCCCTTGAGCTTCACCGCCGTGAAGCTGTTCTCCGCGACGATCCGCTCGGTCGCGTCCGCCAGCGAGCCCGGATAGTCGCGGGCATCGCCGTCGGACCGGGTGATCAGCGCCGTGAGCGGCACCTTCTCGCGCACCCGGCCGCCCAGCAGGTCCACCACGCCCATCCCGGCGGCCTTGCCGATGGCGTCCCAGCAGGCGACGTCGACCGCGGCCAGAGCCGCGTAGCCGAGGTATCCGTGGAAGAACGGCAGCATGCGGTGGCGCGCGTGGAAGGCCTCGAGCTCGCGCGGGTCGGTGCCGATCACGTCATCGGCCAGCTGGCGCACGAGGCGCGCCACGGGTGCGCCCCACATGGTCTCGCCCCAGCCGACGACGCCCTCGTCGGTGCGCAGTCGAACGATGGTGCGGGTCTCGCCGCGCTTGGTCTCGAACGAGGAGGTGAATCCCTGTTTCATCGGAAGGTTCACCACGTGGACCTCGAGGTCGACGATCTTCATCGGGCAGCTCCTTCAGGGGTGTCGGGGGTCGGGTCGTCGAAGGGGAGGTCCAGGTCGAGGAGGGCGTCCACGCACTCCCCGAGGCGTGCCGCCGCCTCCGCGAGCGCGGCGGCCCCCGCGGCGGCATCTCCGTCGCCGGGGTCGTCCGTGATGCCTCCCGAGCGCGGCCATTCGCCGTGCCTCTCCACATGGAGCCCGCGAACCAGCCGGCGATCGAACAGCGGCAGCTCCCCGGGCCCCTCCATCGACGGGCGCACGAGCGCTGGATGCGCGGAGGCCATGAGGGAGGTCTCGAAGGAGCCCGCGTGTCCCGGAGCTCCGGGGCGGGGATCGAGCAGCTCCCAGTAGCTGCAGCAGGCCGCGAGGATCGCGTGCTCCAGAGCGGCGAGCTTGACGGCCTGGCTCATCATCTCGGTGTTCCCGCCGTGGCCGTTGACCACGAGGACCCGGCGGAACCCAGCGGCGACCAGGGAGTCCAGGAGCGCTGTGAGCACGTCCAGCAGCGTCTTCGGCGGGAGGCTGAGCGCCACCGCGAACTGGTGGTGACCGCTGAATCCGAAGGGGAGTGCGGGGCACACCGCCACGTCCGCGCGATCGTCCAGGGCCCTCTCGACGACCTCCTGGAGGAGCAGCGAGTCGGTGCCCAGCGGGAGGTGGTCCCCGTGCTGCTCGAGGGAACCTATGGGAAGCACGGCGACACCGTGCGCAGCGAGGTCGGCGACCTGCTCCCGTGTCATCTCGGCGAGTCGTGGCATGGGCTCTCCTCCTGCGTCGTGGCGGTCTCTCTCGTGCGGGCGGGCGCCGCCGTCCGTGCGCGTTCCCCTGGTGCGATCGGTCTCGCTACTGTGACAGGATGACCGCTCGCGTGCTGCCTTTCGAACCCCCTGCTTCTCGCGAGGGTTCGTTCCTGGCTCTCGAGCTGCTGCCCGGACGCGTGCAGGGTGCGCTCATCGACGCGACCGGCAGGTTCCGCACTCGACGGGAACTCGCCTTCGACCCGTCGGCCGGGCGAGAGCAGATCCTCGCGCAGGTGGACCGGGTGGCCCTGGTGCTCGCACGCGGCAGCATGCTGAGCGGCTGCGTCGTCTCGGCCGGTGGCGTCCTGGACACCGTGGGCGGGCGGATGCTCCAGGTCGTGGACATGCCCTCCCTCGAGGGATGCGAGATCGCCTCGCGGCTTAGGGAGCTCATCGGCGCGCAGACCCTGCTCGAGCACCGTGCGCGCCTCCAGGTGCACGGGGACCACTACTTCGGTGCAGGTCAGGGCGAGGAGACCTTCGCTTCCGTCGCCACCGGCTCGACCCTGGGCGTCGGCATCCTCTACCGAGGGACGATCCTCGCGCCCGACGGCGGGCGCAGCGGCGCCCACATGACCGTCGCGCGCGGGCAGTCGACGTGCAGCTGCGGCAAGCGGGGCTGCTGGCGCACCATCGCCACCACGGCCTGGCTCGACGAGCGCGCCGAAGAACTGGGCATTCCCGCTACCGGGCTGGCGGAGTGGGAGCGATACGCGGCGGAGGACCCGCGCGCAGCGGCCGTCGTCGGCGAGTACGCGGAGAACATCGCGGTGGGCCTCGCCAACATCCAGCAGCTGTGCACGCCGGGCCTGTTCGTGCTGCACGGGGAGGCGGCGCAGGCGACCGACGGCTTCCGCGCACGCATCCTTGCGACGCTGCGGGACCTCTCGCGCACGGGCGGGGAGACGCAGCCGCGTCTGAGGACGAACCCGATCCCGGAGGACGACGCGACGCTGCTGGGCGGCGTCGCCTACCTGCTGCACCGCGGGATCCTGCCCGCGTCCTGACCTGGGCGGGACGACGATCATGCGCGCCGCCTGCCGGCCCGCTCGGTGAGCCGCGGATTCGCACGGCGCGGATCCGGATGGGCGACCGAGTCCAGGAGCCGTCGCGTGACCTCGGAGGACGGGGAGGTCAGCACCTCACGGCAGGGCCCGACCTCCTGCAGACGGCCATCGGCCATCACCGCGATCCGGTCGGCGATCCCGGAGACCACCGCCAGATCGTGGCTGACGAACAGCAGAGCCACTCCGGTGCGCTCCTGGAGTTCGGCCAGCAGGTCCAGGATCTTCGCCTGCACCGAGACGTCGAGTGCGCTCGTGGGCTCGTCCAGCACCAGCAGCCGCGGCTCGAGGGCGAGTGCTCGGGCGATCGCAATGCGCTGGCGCTGTCCGCCCGAGCACTCGTGCGGATACCGCTGCGCGATCGACGGTTCGAGATCGACGCTCTCCAGGAGCTCGTCGACGCGACGCCGGATGCCCGCTGCCCCCAGGGCGGTGCGCCGGTGCGTGCGCAGCGGCTCGGCGACCACATCGCGGATGCGCATGCGCGGGTTCATGCTCGCGTAGGGGTCTTGGAAGACCATCTGGACCAGCTGCGCCCGTGCTGCGGCCGCCTGCTTGTCACGACGGTCGAGGTCTTTGCCCAGCGTGAGGATGCGACCCGCGTCCGGATCGGTGAGCCCCACGACGACGCGCGCCAGGGTCGTCTTGCCGGATCCGGACTCACCGACCAGGGCAAGGGTCTCGCCCGGGAGGATGTCGAGGTCCACGGCATCGAGAACGACGTTCTGGCTGCGGCGCTGTCGATACGTCTTGGAGATGCCCCGCAGGGTCACCACAGGGGCCTCGGGGGCGAGGGGCTCGGTGCTCTGCGCGCTCATGCGGGCTGTCCTGTCGTCAGCCGAGGGGTGGCCTCGAGCAGCGTGCGGGTGTAGTCGTCGCGAGGCTGCTCGAAGACCTGCAGCACCTCGCCCTGCTCGACCAGCCGGCCCTCGTGCATCACCGCCACCTGGTCGGCGATGGAGGCGACGACTCCCAGATCGTGCGTGATCAGCAGGATCCCCATGCCCGTCTCCTCCTGGACCGTGCGGAACAGGGCCAGGATCTCGGCCTGGGTGGTCACGTCCAGTGCCGTCGTCGGCTCGTCGGCGATCAGCAGCCGCGGCCGGCTCATCAGCGCCATCGCGAGCATCGCGCGCTGTCGCAGGCCGCCGGAGAGCTGGTGGGGGAACTGCCGGGATCGCAGCTCCGGGTCGGGAACCCGTGCCTGCTCGAGCGCCTCGAGAGCACGCCGTCTGCGATCTGCGCGGGATCCCGTGCGGTGGATCGCCATGACCTCCATGAGCTGGCTGCCGATCGTGCGCATGGGGTTGAGCGTGGTCATCGGGTCCTGGAAGACCATCGAGATGTCGCGCCCCCGCACGGCGCGCAGCTGTCGGGGTGTGAGACGCAGCAGGTCGCGGTCGTCGAGCAGGATGCGGCCGTGAGGGTAGACGGCGGGCGGCTCGGGGTTCAGTCGCAGCACGGACAGTGCGGTGCTGGACTTCCCGGATCCCGATTCGCCGACGAGCGCGAGGGTGCGCCCCTCGTGGACGGTCAGGTCGATGCCCTGCACGGCGGCGACCCGGCCGCGGCGAGAGGCGAAGGAGATGTGGAGGTCCTCGATCGTGAGCAGTGCGTTCATGAGGTGTACGTCCTCGGATCCCACCGGTCGCGGACGGCATCCCCGGCGACGTTGATCGACAGCACGGTCAGCAGCAGGGCGGAGCCGGGCAGGACGGCGAGCCACCAGGCGGTGCCCATGTAGAGCTGCCCGTCCGAGAGCATCGAGCCCCACGTCGCGATGCTCGAAGGCACACCGAGCCCCAGGAAGCTCAGGGCGGCCTCGGCGAGGATCACCGTCCCCACCTGCAGCGTCAGGATGGTCACCAGGGGACCGGTGACGTTGGGCAGCATGTGGCGCACCATGATCCGGTGCCCCGGCACGCCCATCACGCGTGCGGCCTCGACGAATTCCCGGGTGCGCAGCGAGATCACCTCGGAGCGGAGCACGCGGGCGTAGGAGACCCAGCCGGTGATGCCGAGCACCAGGATCACGTTCCACAGGCCCGGGCCCACGAAGCCGATGACTGCGAGAGCGAGCAGCAGGGTGGGAAAGGCCAGCTGGACGTCCGTCAGGCGCATGAGCACGCGATCCGTCCACCCGCCCGTGTATCCGGCGACGATCCCGATCACGGACCCGATGACGCCGGACAGCAGCGCCGCGGTGATCCCGACGAGGACCGAGACGCGGCTGCCCACGACGAGCCGGGCGAGCACGTCCCGTCCCAGTTGGTCCGTGCCCAGCAGGTGGCCCGCTGATCCGGGCGGCGCCAGTCGCTGCAGCAGGTTCTGCTCCTCGGGATCGCCGACCAGCAGCGGCCCGAAGAGGGCGAGGAGGACGACGAGGCCGAGGAACCCGGCGGACAGCACCAGAGTGATGTCCAGGCGACGGCGTCCAGGGGCGTCGGAGGAGGCGTCCGCGGGCTCTGCGGTGGTCAGGGAGATCTGCGGGGAGCTCATGCGTGACTCCGGACTCGAGGATCGATGATCGCGTAGGACAGATCGACGAGCAGGTTCACCACGATGAAGGTGACCGCGAACAGCACGACGGTGCCCTGGACCAGGGGGAAGTCGCGGGCGCTGATGGCGTCGATCGTGAGGCGGCCGATGCCGGGCCAGTTGAAGATCTGCTCGGTGAGGATCGCCCCGCCCAGCAGGGAGCCGAGCTCCAGCCCGAGCACGGTGATGACGGGCATGGACGCGTTGCGCAGCGAATGACTCATCAGCACCCGGGCCTCGCTCGCGCCTTTGGCGCGCGCCGTGCGCACATGGTCCTGCCCCATCACCTCGATCAGCGAGGACCGCAGGAGCCGGGAGACCACGGCGACCGAGAAGATCGCGAGCGTCGTCGCGGGGAGTATGAGGTGCGCGGGTGTGCCGTAGCCGGCGGCGGGCAGGACTCGCAGCGTGACGCCGAAGAGCAGGACCAGCAGGATCCCCACCCAGAACGCGGGGGTGGACTGTCCGACCAGCACCCCGCTCATGACGACCCTGTCCAGGGCGGTGCCGCGGCGCATGGCGCCGATGCTGCCGGCGAGGAAGGAGACCACGACGGTGATCAGCAGAGCGGTGGCGGCGAGCAGTGCTGTGGCCGGGATCCGCTCGATGATCAACGAGGTCACGGGCTCCTTGTAGACCAGCGAGTCGCCGAGGTCGAGATGGATGAGGCCACCCAGGAAGTCCAGGTACTGCAGGGGCAGCGGGCGATCGAGTCCGAGCGTCTGCTTCATCTGCGCCACCTGATCGGCGCTCGCATCGTCGGGCAGGAGCAGCGCCACCGGATCGCCGGAGGCGCGCGAGAGCACGAACACGACCGTGACGGCGGCCCAGAGCACCAGGAGGGAGGAGAGCAGACGGGTGACGGCGGCGCGCAGCAGCAGGGTCCGGCCGCGGCTCATCGGGCGGTCTCCATCGCGAGCGTGCCGTTCACATTGGGTGTCCACTCGATGCGCTTGTTCGAGGCGAAGTTCTGATCCGCCTGGTACAGGAACAGGAAGGGTGCTTCGTCGTGCAGCCATTCCTGCATGCGGCGGAACGTCTTCAGGCGGGCGTCCGGGTCGATGGTCTGCTCGAGCGCGTCGATCATCTCGTCGGCCTCCGGCGAGCGGATCCTGCTGCGTTTGCGATCCGAGCGGATGTACGACTGCATGGTGGCCTCTCCGTCGAGCGTCCAGCCCGTGCTTCCGGTGAGATACATGGATCCGAGCGAGGAGGGATCGTCCGAGGCGAGCCGTTCGGCGAAGGTGCCGGGCTCGAGGATCTCGAGCTCGAGCGTCACGCCGACGTCCTCGAGCATTCCGGCGAGTGCCTGACTGACGAGCTGGTCCTTGTTCGAGGCGGTGAAGCTCAGTGTGAGGCCGTCGGCATGGCCGGCGTCCGCGAGCAGCCTCCTGGCCTCGTCGGGGTCCCTCTTCGGTGGCTTCACGTCCGGGTCGTAGCCGAACGCCTCCCGCGGCACGATCGTGGCGGCCTCTCGCCCTGAGTCGTTGAGCACCGCGCTGATGAGCAGAGGAACGTCCACGGCGTGGTTCAGGGCGCGTCGAACGCGGGCGTCCTTCAGGACATCGTGCTCGGTGTCGAGCACGACGAAGTACATGCGGATCCCCGGGTGCGTGGTGAGGGAGACGTCCTTGTAGCCCTCGAGCTGGAGGGCCGCCTCGGGATCGAGGGCGGAGACCAGGTCGACGGCGTCGCTCTGGATGCCCGCGAGTGCGGAGGCCGGGTTGGGCATCGCGGTGAAGTGGAGCTCGTCGAACGCGGGCCTGCCGTTCCAGTGGTCCGCGTAGGCGGCGAGGCGGAGCAGCTGGGCCTTGCGCCAGGAGACGAAGCGGAAGGGCCCCGTGCCGATGGGGTGCGCGGCGAATCCCTTCGCACCCACGTGGGCGAAGTGGTCCGCGGGCAGCATCACCCCTCCGAAGAGAGAGACCTTCTCGGGGATGACCGGGTCCGGCTCGGCCATCACGATGTCGACGGTGTGGTCGTCGATGATCTCGACGTGGTCCACGGAGCGCAGCTCGACGATCGTGGAGCCGGTGTCCGGGTCGATGAGTCGCTCGATCGAGAACTTCACGCTGCGGGCGTCGAAGGGCTCGCCGTTGTGGAAGGTGACGCCCTTGCGGAGGCGGAACCTCCAGTGGTGCTCGTCCGTGGCCTCCCAGTGGGTGGCCAGCCGAGGGACCAGCTTGTTCTTCGTGTCGCGCATGGTGAGCGTGTCGAAGATGTTGATGAGCACGTTCATGCCGTCCAGGCCGCTCTCCAGGTGGGGGTCGAGTCCCGTGGGCTCGCTCGGCTGGGCGATCCTCAGGGCGCCGGTTCCCTCCGAATCCGCTGCGGAGCCGCATCCTGCCGTGAGCCCGACGGCGCCCAGCAGCGAACCGGCCGCACCGAGGCGCAGCGCGGTGCGCCGGGTGGTCATGGGTGGGGCGGTCATGCTCATGGCTCGCAGATCCCTCCTCGATGAGGAATGCCATTCAACGGTGCGGTTGTTCCACTCAGTGGCACGAATGTCGATTACCATAGTTGTCATGGGTCAAGAGGTCAACGAAGCGGCGCGGTCCGTCGCGGACAAGGTGACGGCGCTCCTGCGCGCCGTGGGCGCCGCCGAAGAACCGATGAGTCTCGCTGCGCTGACGGCCGCGAGCGGCACGAGCAAGTCGACGTGCCGACGACTGCTGCTGGACCTGAGCACCCAGGGATACGTGCGTTCTCCGCGGCGCGGCATGTACGCGGTGGGCCCGCGACTGCAGGGTCTCGCGGCCGCCGTGGTGCGCGGCGACCGGATGGGAGGCGTGATCCGGGAATCGCTCGGCGCCCTCGCCCGCGCCACTGGACACATCGCGCTGCGCGTCAGCGTCATCGACGAACGGGCCGTGGTCCTGGATTACGAGAATCCCCAGAACATCCCGCTCGGCGTCCAGGTGGGGGAGGAGCTCCCTGCACATCGGATCTGGGCCGACGGGGGCGGAGGGCGGCAGCAGGCCGATCCGGTGGACGAGTACCCGTCCCGCTCCCTGTGGATGCTCAGCGCTCCCATCGACGACCAGGGACAGGAGCGGCTCGCGCTCGTGGGGCTCGCCTTCATGCGCCCGCAGAGCGCGAGCGCCTCCGACCTCCTGGCCGCGCACGCGAGAACACTGCGGGACATCGGATCGCGGGCTCGCGATGCCGGCTGACACCGCCGCGGAGCTGGAGTCCCTCCTCGACAGCGCTCGCTCCGAGGGGCAGTTCAGCGCCGCCTCATGGGCGGTCGGATCGTCGACGAGTACGCTCGGCAGCTGCGTGCTCGGCACGCCGAGTGAGAGCGACGAGGTCGGGATCGGCCCGCGCACCCTCTTCGACCTCGCGTCGGTGACCAAGCCGATCGTGGGACTCACCCTGCTGCGGCTCGTGGACCGCGGTCTCGTCGCCCTGGATACGACCGTGGGCGAGGTGCTCCTGGACTGGCCGGACGGGCCGATGGCGCATGCCGATCTCCGATCGCTTCTCACGCATACCTCAGGAGCACCGGGACCGACTCCTCTGTTCCGCGAGCACGGCGACCGGGAGTCCCTGCTGCACGCCCTCGCGCGTCTGGAGTTCACGGCCCCGGGACAGTGGTGCTATTCCTCGATGGGTTTCATCGCCCTGGGACTCGTGGCGGAGCGAGTGGGCGGAGCGGGACTGGACGATCTGGTGCATCGCGAGATCACGGGTCCGCTCGGGATGCGTGACACCCGCTACGGTCCGGTGGATCGGGGCGATGCCGTCGCCACCGAAGCCTGCCCGTGGCGCGGACGGCTCGTGCGCGGGACGGTGCACGACGAGAACGCAGAGATGCTGGGCGGCGTCGCCGGTCACGCCGGCCTGTTCGGCACGGCCGAGGACCTGGGGAGACTCGGCGCGGCCCTGCTGCGGGGGAGTCTGCTCGAGCCTGCGCTGCAGGACGCGATGACCGGGCGGAGGGATGGTCGCCCTCTGGGGTGGTGGCCGCGCGAGCGCTGCAGCTTCCTCGACGGCACGTTCGACGAGAGCGCGTACGGCCACACCGGCTTCACGGGCACCAGCCTGATGATCGACCCGAGCCGGGACCGCTGGTTCTGTCTCCTGACCAATCGCGTGCACCCGACGCGCGAGCCCCGTGGCTTCGAGCGTGTGCGCGCCGACTTCCACGCGGCGGCCTCGCGCGGGTCATGGTGAGTCGACAGGACGCTCTCCCCGGATCCCGGCGCCCGGCCCTTGGTACCCTCCAGCCGTGAGTGAAGGTTCGGCAGCGCAGCATCAGCCCAGGTACCACCACGGTGATCTGCCGGCCACGCTCGTGCGCACGGCGATCGCGATGCTCGACGCCGACGGCGACACCCACCTGTCGCTGCGCGCCGTCGCCCGCGAGGCGGGCGTCTCGAGCGCCGCGCCGTACCGGCATTTCCCGGATCGGCGTGCCCTGCTCGACGCGGTCTCCGCGGTCGGCTTCGAGGACCTGATGGCGGCGCTGACCGCCGAGCACCCCCAGCCCGAGGACGCCTCGCAGCTGGCCGACGGCGCCGTGGCCTATGTCCGCTTCGCACTCGGCCGCCCGGGCCTCTTCCGCGTCATGTTCCTGGGGGAGGGCGGACGCACCGAACCCGCCCGACGTCGGATCACCGACCAGATCCACGCGCATCTCGACGCGGCCGTGCAGAGGGTCTTCGGCGTGGACGACCCGGCCCCGGTGACGACGGGGCTCTGGTCGCTCGTCCACGGCATGGCCTGCCTGTATCTGTACGGCAACCTGGTCCCTGCGACGGACGACGAGATCGCCGAGCGGGTGCGCACGACGGTCGCCGCGACCGTCGGCGTGCGCACCCGCTGATCAGGCGAGCAGGGGTCGCCCGCCCTCAGGACTCCGCGAGCGCGTCGCGCAGGAAGTCGATCGCGAGGCCCCGGGCCACGTTCGCCGCCCTGGTGTCGCGCAGGCTGTCCAGGAGCAGGAAGTCGTGGACCATGCCGGCCACGCGCACCGAGGTGACGTCGACGCCGACCTCGCGCAGACGGTTCGCGTACTTCTCGCCCTCGTCGCGCAGCACGTCGGCCTCATCGGTGATGACGAGCGTGCGGGGCAGGCGGGCGAGGTCCTCGCCCGGCGCCCGCAGGGGCGCGGCGAACTTCTCGGTGCGCTGAGCGGGATCGGTCGTGTACTGGTCCCAGAACCACTGCATGCCCTCGCGGGTCAGGTAGTAGCCCTCGGCGAACTGCAAGTACGAGGGGGTGTCGAAGTCCGCGTCCGTGACCGGGTAGAGCAGGCACTGGGCCCTCAGGTCGATGCCGCCGCGCTCGGCGTTCATCAGCGCGAACACGGTGGACATGCATCCGCCCACGGACTCGCCGGTCACGGCGATCCGCGAGGTGTCCATGCCGTGCTCGGCGCCGTGCGCGAGGACCCACTGGCCCACGGCATAGTTCTGCTCGACCTGCGTGGGGTACTTCGCCTCGGGCGCCCGGTCGTAGACGGGGAAGACGCCCACGGCGTTCGCACCCACGGTGAGCTCCCGGAACAGGCGGTCGTGGGTGTGCTCGTCGCCGAACACCCACCCCGCGCCGTGGATGTAGAACAGCACCGGCAGATCGCCCGTGGCCCCGGCGGGGCGGATGATCCGGGTGCGGACCGTGCCCCACTGCCCGGCATCGACCTCGACCCACTCCTCCTCGACGTCGGGCCGCTCGACGCCCTCGCCGCTCTGCAGGTCGGCGAGGATCGCGCGCCCCTGCTCCGGCGGGACCTCGTAGATGCGCGGGTGGGGATCCGTGCCGGCGCTCAGCTGCGCCGCCTCGGGCTCGAGGACGGGAGTGATCGGATCGGGAAGGTTCGACATCGTGTCTCCTCTGCGATGTGCGCGGTGCGCGGTGCGCGTTGTGGATCGTGCGTCGTCGGTCGTCGGTCGTCGGTCGGCTCAGCGGCCGAGCATCTCGATGCAGCGCTCGGCCAGGCGCCGCGAGCTCTGCGGGTTCTGGCCGGTCAGCAGGCTGCGGTCCTCCACCACGTGGGGACGCAGGGGGAGCCCCGCCGAGTAATCGGCGCCCTTCTCCTTCAGCCGGGTCTCGAGCCACCAGGTCGCCTTCCGGGCGAAGGGGTTCAGGCGCTCCTCCGTGTTCGAGAGGGCGGTGAGGCGACGGCCCGCGAACGGCCACGAGCCGTCCTCGCTCCTGGCGGCGAGCATCGCGGCGGGGGCATGGCAGAGCAGCGCGAGCGGGCGGTTCTGCGCGAGGCGGCGGGTGAGGATCAGCCCGTCGGCCGCGTCGTGCGCGAGGTCCTCCATCGGACCGTGCCCACCCGAGTAGAACAGCAGGTCGAAGGCGTCTGGATCGACCTCGTAGAGGTTCGCCGGCGCGTCCAGGACGGGGCGGAGAGCCTCGATCTTCTGCGCGATCCTCTTCGTGGTCCACGGCATCCCGCCGGAGATGCCCAGACTGAGCCGGTCGATCGTCGGGACTCTCGCGTCGGGCGTCGCGACGGTGACGTCGAAGCCCTGGTCCCGGAAGGTCTCGTAGGGGACGGCGAACTCCTCCGCCCACACCCCCGTCGGGTGCTCGGTGCCGTCGCGCAGGGTCCAGTGGTCGGTGCCGGAGAGCACCATGAGAACGGAGGTCATCGGGAGGTCCTTTCAGTGGCCGACGAGCTGCGGGCGGAGGCGGAGGTGGTGGCCTCGGCGAGGATCTGCACGCCCTCGGCGTAGGTAGTGGTGCGGAAGTCGGGGAAGGCGCTGCGGAACGCGTCGGACAGAAAGATGTTGTTCACCGCGTAGCGGGGGAGCAGCTCCCAGATCTCCCGCACGGGCTTCGAGACGAGGCCGGCGAGGCGGAACTGCCAGGCCGGCATCACCGCATAGTCGATGTCGCGGCCCCAGGCCTTCGCGCTGAGGTCCGCGATGAGAGTGCGGTAGGTCAGCGGCGCGGGGTCGACGGGCAGGTGCCAGGTGCGACCGAAGGCCGAGGGCGTGTTCCCGATCAGGGCCATGCCGCGACTCGCGTCGGGCGTCCAGATGAGGGTGCGCAGGGTGTCGTCGGTCAGCGGCGCGCGCGGCGTCGTGCCCTCAGCGATCCGGTCGAAGACCAGGGACGTCGTGAAGGACTGGGTCCTGCCGGGGCCGTAGAACTCTGGGGCCCGGCAGATGACGCCCTCGACCCTCTCCTCGTCGATGGCCTCGAGCAGCATGTCGGCGATCCTCGCGCGGACCACTGCCTTGCGGCCGACGGGCCGGAACGGCGTCTCCTCGGTCTGCGGGGTCGAGGTCTTGGGGTACATGTACGTGTTGTCGAAGAAGACGAGCTTCGTGCCATGGGCGGCGCACGCATCGATCACGTGGCGCATCATCACCGGCAGCTGCTCCGCCCACACCTTCCCGTCCGGTGGCAGACCGGCCGTGAAATAGGCGATCTCGCTGCCGGCGACGGCACGGTCGGTCTGCTCGGCGTCCCGAAGATCGGCGGCGAGGGTCGAGTCGGTCTCGTGGAGCGGCTTCGGATGCCTGCTGACCAGGCGCAGGTCCGTCGTGAAGTCGTCATGGAGGGCGCGGGCGAGCTCCGTGCCGATCTGTCCGCTCGCTCCGAGGATCGTCTGCACCAGGTGGCCCCTTCCGGTCGTGGCGCCTCGCGCTCGCCGGACGGCGGGGCGCTCGACTGCACGGCCAGTGTAAGCAGCGCTCACATCGCTGTCGAGAGGCGTCAGGAGCCGCGGAGCAGTCGTCGATGGAGACGTGGGTCGAGTTCCTCTAGGGTTCATCCGCATGAGGGGAATGCGGAGTGGAACGTCCAGGGCGCGGGCAGTCGTCGCGGTGAGCGCCGGAGGCCTTGCGATCACCCTCGCAGGCTGCTCGTCGGGAGGCAGTGTCGGCTCCGGGGCGGAGGAGAAGGATGCGCCGCAGAGCATCGAGATCGTCTCGGACCCGGAATCGACAGGGAAGCCGATCGACCTGGATCGGCCTCTGCACGACTCGGGGATGTTCGAGCCCGAGAAGTGGCCGTCGGCCTGCGAACTCACCGATGAGGCGACCATCTCCGGAATCCTCCCGCAGGTCGACCAGCTGTCCGTGGGCACGCAGGACCGCGACGTGAGCCTGCTGTCCATGGGCTTCGGCGGCGGGGAGGACGAGGGCGAGGACGAGGTCACGATCCCCGACGCCGAGTGCGCCACCGGCGTCGGCTTCCCCGAGGAGATGGGGATCGGGCAGGGCGACGTGACCTTCGCCTTCCGCAGCACGATCGATTCCGCCGGCTCGGAGGAGTTCGTCTCGCGCAATGCGGGCAGCCACGGCGGGCAGAAGGAGACGATCGGGGACGCGACCTGCTGGAGGCCCCCGAACGGCCTGGAGTACCAGTGCACGCTGGAGAACATCGCCTTCACGATCTCCCTCGACGCCCGCCCCTACGGCCAGTACCTCCACGAGGCGGAGAGCCGGTACACGGTCGACGGCGAGGACGTCACCATCGGCAGCGACATGGACGCCTTCCAGACGATGGTCGACCAGGAGGTCCTGCGCCCGACGGTCGAAGCGGCGATCGACCGGCTGGGCTGATCGCGCCACGGGGCTGAGCGACCGGCGGAGCCGGGGGAGAATCGTCCGGAGCACGCGCCCGACGACGAAGGAGCCCTGTCCATGACCGACCACCCCCGCAGGATCATCCTGGACTGCGACCCCGGCCACGACGACGCCGTCGCGATCATGCTCGCGCTCGGCTCCCCGGCGATAGAGCTGCTCGGCGTCACGACCGTCGGCGGGAACCAGACGGTCGAGAAGATCACGCGCAACGCCCAGAGCGTGCTCGAGGCGTGCCGGCGCCAGGACGTGCCCGTGCACCGGGGGAGCGCCCGGCCTCTGCTGCGCGAGGTGCACGTCGCGGGTGACATCCACGGCGAGAGCGGCCTGGACGGCGTGGAGCTGCCCGAGCCCACGGTGCCCGTCGCCGCGCAGCGCGCGGTCGAGTTCATCGTGCAGACCGTGATGGAGTCCGAGCCCGGGGAGATCACCGTCGTCGGCACCGGTCCGCTCACCAACCTCGCGCTCGCCGCGCGACTCGAGCCCGCGATCATCGACCGCGTACGCGAGGTCGTGATCATGGGCGGCGGCTATCACGAAGGCAACGTGACGCCGGTGGCCGAGTTCAACATCTGGGCCGATCCGGAGGCCGCGGCGATCGTGGTCGACGCCGGCTGGGAGCTCACCATGGTGGGCCTCGATCTCACGCATCAGGCCCTCGCCACCGCCGACGTCGAGCAGCGGATCGCGGAGATCGGCACCGACCTCGCCGCGTTCTTCCTGGGGCTGATGGCGTTCTTCCGCCGCGCCTACCAGGAGAACCAGGGCTTCGACGACCCGCCCGTGCACGATGCCTGCACGATCGCCTACCTCATCGACCCCGCCGTGGTGCAGACGCGCCGCGCACCCCTGCACGTCGAGACCCGCGGGGACCTCACCCGCGGCATGACCGTCGCCGACCTGCGACCCGGCACAGACCTCGCGGGATGCCATACGCAGGTCGCGACCGTGCTCGACGCGGAAGGATTCTGGCGGCTCGTGGTCGACGCCGTGCGCGCGCTGGGGTGAGGTGCTGGGGACGTCGGCGCTCGTCGGGGGAGTCTGCGCAGGCACAGCCGACGCACAGCGCGGCCCTGCGGGAGGGCTAAGGGGGCTCCGTAGCGTCGCCGTCATGTCTTCACACCGCTCCAGCACCTCGACGCCTCGTCTCACCACGTCCCTCACCCGGCCCACCCGGCGCGGCCTGCTCGCCGCCGGCGGGATCGGCGGCATCGCGCTCCTCGCCGCCGGCTGCAGGGGCTCGTCGTCCTCCACCGCGGCCGCGACGCTCGACGGCGACTCCGTCAGCGGCGCCGTGGACGGCGACTTCTGGGACGAGAAGAGCATTCACACGCTGTCCGTCGTCTTCGACGAGGACGACTACGACGAGATGATCGAGGCCTACGTCTCGAGCCAGGAGAAGAACTGGATCGAGGCCGACGTCGAGATCGACGGCAAGGTCTTCACGAAGGCCGGCATGAAGCTCAAGGGCAACTCCAGCCTGCGCAGCCTCGCCGGCGGGCAGGGGCAGGGCGGCGGGCCCGGCGGAGCCGCCGCGTCCGACGGAGGCGGCGACTCCGCGTCCGACGGCGGCGGCGCCGCGGCCGGAGGCGCGCCCGGCGGCGACGAGGGCGACGGCAGCATCTCGAAGGACGATCCGACTGGGCTGCCCTGGATGATCCGCCTGGACAAGTACACGGACGGCCAGAGCTACAGCGGCCGCAGCCGCTTCGTGGTGCGCGGCAACAACACGGAGACCTCGATGAACGAGGCGGTCGCGCTGGACGTGCTCGCGCTCGCCGAGGTCCCCGCCGAGAAGTACGCCTTCACGCGGTTCAGCGCCAACGGGGCCGACGCGCAGCTGCGCCTCGTGCTCGACGTCCCGGACGACGACCAGTGGAACGACGACGCCTTCGACGGCACCGGCGCGACCCTCAAGGCCGACTCCGAGGGCGACTACTCCTACCGCGGGGACACGGCCGACGACTACGAGGACGCCTTCGACGCGAAGTTCGTGGCCGACGACCTCGACGAGGACGACGTGTTCGCCGCGCTCGGCAGCTTCCTCACGTTCGTCAACGACTCCGAGGACGATGAGTTCGCCTCCGGCCTGGACGACAGGTTCGACGTCGACGGCTTCGCGACCTACCTCGCGGTCCAGGAACTCGTGCAGAACACCGACGACATCGACGGCCCGGGCAACAACTCCTACCTCCACTACGACCCCTCGTCGAAGAAGTGGTCGGTGGTCGCCTGGGACCAGAACCTCTCCTTCGGAGGCATGGGCATGGGCGGCGGAGGCGGTGCGCCCGGCGGGGACGGCGCCGGGGACAGCGCCGCGGCCAGCGACGGAGGCGGGGACGACGCCAGCGACAGCGACGACGCGGCCGGCGGCCAGAAGCCCGACCAGGGCGAGATGCCCCAGGGCGGGGGCCAGGGCAGCGGCGCAGGCGGCGGTGGCATGGGCGGGAACATCCTCGCCGAGCGCTTCATGGACGACGACACCTTCTCCGACCTCTACGAGTCGACGCTCGCGTCGGTGCGCAAGGCCGTCTATACCTCCGGCGACGCGACCGCGCGGGTGAAGGCGCTGTCCTCGCTGCTGACAAAGGACGCGAGCGACCTGGTCAGCAGCGACGACATCACGTCGGATGCGAAGACGATCACCGACGTGATCGACGGCTGAGAGGTCGCTACGCTCGAGTCTCCACCCACGGAAGGACGCGAAGATGCTCACCGGAATCGACCCCCTGCTCAGCGGCGACCTGCTGCGCCTGCTCGACCACATGGGCCACGACGACACCCTGCTGGTCGCCGACGCGCACTACCCCTCGTACCGCTCGGGGGCGCCGGTCATCGACCTGCCCGTGACCTCGCCCGAGGCCGTGCGCGCGATCCGCACCGTACTGCCCCTGGACCTCTACGCGGGTCCGTCGGCCACGCTCATGAACCCCGAGCCCGGCACAGGCGAGGAGGTCCAGAAGCAGCTCAAAGAAGCGATCGCCGCGCCGAGCGAGGATCGCTTCGAGTGGATCGACCGCTTCGCCTTCTACGAGCGCGCGGGCTCGATGTTCGCCGTCATCCGCACAGCCGAGGTCCGCAAGTACGGCTGCATCATGATCCGCAAGGGCGTCGTCGGCGACGAGGAGTCGCGCGGGGCGTGAAGTCGGGAGTGGGAGAAGGTCGCAGCATGTCGACGTCTGTCCGGGGGGTTCGGGCTCGGGACGTCCGTGTCTCTAACGACCGGGCAGTCCTCTCTCGGCTCCTGGATGGCGGGCCGCAGTCGTCGCGCGAGATCGCGAGCGCGACAGGAATGACTCCGCCGACCGTCGCCGCGGGGCTCCGCAAGCTCGTGAGCGCAGGGTTGGTCGAGTCCCGCGGCAGACGGTCGGGCGGTCCCGGAAAGCCGCCCATGGTCTGGGGGATCGCGGAGACGGCGGGCGTGGTGATGAGTGTCGATGTCGCAGCGCGCGAGATCCGTATCCAGGTCGATCGGGCCGATGGAGAGGTCATCCTCCATCACGAGGAGCCCACAGAGGAGCCGAGCGCCGGATCGACGCTCGACGCCATCAGCCGCTGCGTGCAGGTGTATCGCGAACACACCGGCTTGGAGGTCAGTGACCTGTGTGCGGTGGTGCTCGGTTCCCCTGGCGTCGTCGAAGCTGGGCACGGTGGAATCGACCTCGCCCCGAACCTCCTCGGCTGGTCCGGAGGGGGAGTCGTCGATGCGCTGCGCGATCTGCTCGGTGAGGGACTGGAGATCGAGAAGGATGTGCATCTCGCCGCACGTGCCGAGGCCGAGGTCCTTGCTCCGGGCGTGCAGGGCGACTTCGTCGTGCTCACCATCGACAGAGGAGTGGGCGCCGCGATCGTCCTCGAAGGTGAGCTGAGGAGGGGGCATCGGGATGTCGCAGGCGAGATCGGGTACCTCACTGTCACCGTCCCCGGAGTCGGGGAGGATGCTGACGGGTCGGGAACCATGCGCGCGCCATCCGATGATCCGGAGCGCCTCACACTCGAGGATGCGGCATCGAGCACGGGACTTCTCGCGGCCGCGGAGTCGCGGGGCGCGCCGCACAGCGATGTGGAGTCGCTGATGCGGGCTGCGCGTGAGGGAGACCCGCTTGCGCATGAGGTCGTCCGCATGGAGGGGTGGCTGCTTACCTGCGGCATCGAGGCTCTCATCCTCGGCGTCGACCCGAAGGTCGTCGTCCTGACCGGCAGCGTGGGTCTGGCGGGGGGCGAGGTGCTCGCGACGCAGATCCAGGAACAGCTCTCGTGCTCGCTCCCCTTCCCCCCTCCCGAGGTCCGCGTGAGCGCCGTGGGTCGGGATGCCGTCCTGCGCGGTGCGGCGATTCGAGCGCGAGAACTCGCGCGCACGAGCTTGCTCGGCGAGCTCGAGCGCGATGCCGTCACTCCCGTGGTCTAGGCGGGAGCTCTTCCAGGAGCGGGTCGGCGATGGAGATGCGCGCACGCCCGCGGGTCGCGTGAGCTCTTGTTAAGAAAAGACTTTTCTTTTAGGCTCGCACCGCGCATCCACCGGTCGGGTGGTGCACGGTGGCGAGGAGGCGACCATGCAGGAGACGAGCACGGGGGTCCCGAGCCTGAGGCGGCGCATCGGCCCGTTCCAGGCGACGACGATGAACATGTCGCAGATGGTGGGCATCGGCCCGTTCATCACGATTCCGACGATGATCGTCGCGTTCGGCGGACCGCAGGCGATCGTGGGGTGGATCGCCGGAGCGATCCTCGCCCTGGCGGATGGATTCGTGTGGGCCGAGCTCGGTGCGGCCATGCCCGGGTCGGGCGGCACCTACGTCTATCTCCGTGAGGCGTTCTCCCGGCGCACGGGTCGTCTGATGCCGTTCCTCTTCGTGTGGTCGGCAGTGCTGTTCATCCCTCTCACGATGTCGACAGGCGTGATCGGGTTCGTGCAGTACCTGGGATACCTCGCGCCCGGAATGGGGAAGGGGGCGGGAACACTCGTCGGGCTCGGGCTTATCGCATTGATCGTGGTGGTGCTCTGGCGCCGCATCGAATCCCTCGGCAAGCTGACGGTCGCCCTCTGGGTCATCATGATCGCGACCGTGATCACGGTGATCCTCGCGTGCTTCACGCACTTCCACGGTGCACAGGTGGTCGACTTCCCGGCGCACGCCTTCGACATCACCCACGGCGGGTTCTGGGTCGGTTTCATCTCGGGTCTGACCATCGGGATCTACGACTACCTGGGTTACAACACGTCCTCGTACATGGGGGCCGAGATGCGCCGTCCGTCGCGGACGATCCCCGTCTCCATCGTGGTCTCCGTGGTCGCGATCATGGCGATCTACCTGGCGCTGCAGATCGGTGTGCTGGGAGTGGTGGATTGGCGGGAGATGCTCGACCAGGACTCCCAGGCATACACCTCGGTGGTCTCGCTAGTGCTGCAGCGGACATTGGGGGCCGGTATCGCGCATGTGGTCACGGCATTCATTGAAGCGCCCTGGGTTCCGTTCCGAGTCTCACGAAGGAGAATCGGAGTATGCCCAAGAAGTTCAGCCCAGAGCTCCGTGACCGTGCCGTGCGCATGGTCCACGACCGTCAGGCCCGCGAG